>JALYRN010000887.1 GCA_030855295.1 Myxococcota bacterium
GCGGTGGCTGCGACGGCGAGCGCACCGCGGGCGAGCGTGGATCCATCGGCGCGCGGTGGCGGGCAGGGGTGAGCGCCGAGAGCGTGGGGAGATCCTCGACGGTCGGATCGATCGCGTCGGCGGACGAGCGCGGCGACGACGATCCGGGGTCGATCGGGCGCTCGAACGATGCGTGCTCGTGAGGCGCCGTCGCGAGGGCCGGCACGGCGCGGACCGCGGTCGGCGATGCGATCGGTGCGTCGACGTGCCCGAGCGCCAGCAGCGCGCGCGCGGCGTCGGACGCGCGCTGGAAGCGCCGCTGCGGCGCCTTCTCGAGCAGGCACTGCACCCACGCTTCGAACCCGTCCGGCAATGCATGGAGCGGGACGAGCGCGGGCGGCGGCTCGCGCAGGTGGAGGCGCGCCAGCTCTTCCTCGTCGGGATGATCGAAAGGCGGCAGCCCGGACGCGAGCTTGAACGCGATGCAGCCGAGCGCGTAGAGATCGGTCCACGGTCCGAAGTCGCGCACCGCGCCGCGGAACTGCTCGGGCGCCATCATCTGCGGCGTGCCGGCGGCAGCACCGCGCTCGTCGGCAGGATCCGAGGCGAGCGCGTGCGCGAGGCCGAAGTCGCTGAGCTTGAGCGTCGACGCCCCGTCGGGGCCGCGCACGCGTAGCACGTTCGCGGGCTTGAGATCGCGGTGCACCAGGCCGCGCGCGTGCGCGTGCGCGAGCGCGTCGAGGAGCGTGCGGAGCACGGCGCGGGTGCGCGACCACGTGCTCGGGGACGCTGGATGATCGAGCGTCCCGTACGCGAGCTCCATCACGATGTAGGGGCTGCCCGCGACCAGGTTGTCGGGATCGGCGAGCGCGGCCTCGGATGGGACCACGCCGTGATCGAGCACGCGCACGACGGCGGGATGATCGAGCGACGCCATCGCGCGCACCTCGCGCGCGAAGCCGGCGATCGCGCGCTCTTGTCGCGCGCGCGCGTGCGAGAGCACCTTGATCGCGACGGGGATGCCGAGGTCGCGGTGCTCGCCGCGGAGCACGAGCCCCATCCCGCCGCGGGCGATCGGGTCCAGCAGATCGAACGCGTCCAGCGGAATGCGCCGTGCCATGGCCCCGGGCCAATCGTGTCACACGACGCCGCAGACGGATCGAGTTGACGCTGGGAAGCGCGCGGGTGAGCTTTCCGCCGTGTCCATCTCAGGTCTGCGTGTGGTGCGCGCGTCGTTTGCGATGGCGCTGGTCCTGGCGGTCGTCGGATGCGGCGGCGACCTGCTTCCACCGGACGACGCCGGCGCGCGCATGGACGCGTCGGACGCGCGCGTGCGAGACGCACGCGTCGAGCTCGACGCGAGCACCGACGAGGACGGCGGCATCGACGGCGACGGCGGCAGCGACGACGCGGACGTCGAGACGGACGGCGGCAGCGACGCGGGCGACCCCGACGCCGGATGCGCAAGCGATCGCGACGCGGACTTCGTATGCGACGCGGACGACGTCTGCCCGGACGTGGCGGACGCGGCGCAGCTCGACACCGACGAGGACGGCGTCGGCGATGCGTGCGAGTGCGACGGCGTCTCGTGCGATGGCACCGCATGCCGCGCCGGCGTGTGCGATCCGACGACCGGCGCCTGCATCGATGGCGCGCCGCGCGTCGACGGCACGGCGTGCGACGACGGCGACGCCTGCACGCAGACCGACGCGTGCAGCAGCGGCACGTGCGCCGGGACCAACCCCGTCGAGTGCACGGCGATCGATGCGTGTCACGTCGCGGGGGTCTGCGATCCGAGCACGGGCACCTGCGGCGCGGGCGCGGCGCGGCCCGATGGGACGGCGTGCGACGACAGCGACGCGTGCACGCAGATCGATGCGTGCAGTAGCGGGACGTGCACGGGGACGAGCCCGGTGGTGTGCACCGCGATCGACGCGTGCCACGTCGCGGGCACCTGCAATCCGAGCACGGGCACCTGCGGGGCCGGCGCGGCGCGGCCGAACGGAACGTCGTGCGACGACGGCAACGCGTGCACGCAGACCGATGCGTGCAGCAGCGGGACGTGCACGGGGACGAGCCCGGTGGTGTGCACCGCGATCGACGCGTGCCACGTGGCGGGCACGTGCAACCCGACCACGGGCGCGTGCGGCGCGGGGGCGGCGCGGCCGAACGGAACGGCGTGCGACGACGGCAACGCGTGCACCCAGACCGACGCGTGCAGCAGCGGGACGTGCACGGGGACGAGCTCGGTGGTGTGCACCGCGATCGACGCGTGTCACGTGGCGGGGATCTGCGATCCGAGCACGGGCGCGTGCGGCGCAGGCGCGGCGCGGCCCGACGGAACCTCGTGCGACGACGGCGACGCGTGCACCCAGACCGACGCGTGCAGCAGCGGGACGTGCACGGGCAGCAGCCCGGTGGTGTGCGCGCCGCTCGACATCTGCCACGCGGCGGGCGCGTGCAACGCCACGACCGGCACCTGCTCGAACCCGCCCGCGCCGTGTAGCACCGCCGTCCTGGTGCGCGTGCTCGACGCCGGTGGGCTGCCGATCCTCCCGCAGCCCGTGGTGCGCGCGTTCGTCGGTGACACCGCGATGCCGCAGGGCGGCAAGGTCGACTTCTCGGGCGAGATCACGCTCACGATGCCGGGCGGCTCGTACCGCTTCCGCGCGATCACGGAGTCGGGGCTCCCGGTGTGGAGCGGCACGATCGATCACTGCACGATGCCGAGCTGCGACTTCGTCGAGATCCGCATGCCGGCGTCCTCGCCGTACGTCGCCGTGAGCTGGGATCCGTACGCGTCTGCCGCCTACACCGGCGGCGAGATCCACAGCGGCTCCGCGAACGTCGAGCGCGGCGGCGTCTACCTCGAGAACTGGGCGGTCGAGCACTATGGTCGCAGCGGCGCGGCGCTGATCGCGGCGCACGATCACGTCGGCGATCTCACCGGCGATCCCGACGGCTACGGCAACCCGACCAACGCGGAGAACCAGCACGCGTTCGGCGAGACGCTGCAGGGCGTGTTCGTGCGCCTGTCGGCCGGCGGCGCGTTCGACGTCGTCTCGCTCGACTACCGCATCCGGAGCGACAGCGATCCCGAGCACGTCAGCGCCGTTCCGGGCGTCGATCCGACGCGGGTCCAGATCTGGATCTCGCCGGTGCTCGACGTCGGTGTCCCGCCCGCGACGCCGTTCGTGCAGTACGAGATCGGCGGGCCGGCGGAGATGACGTACTGGGGAACGTTGTTCCCCGGCGGCCTGACGGGTGTGACCGGCGTCTACATCACGACCACGGCCAACGTCTCGATCGACAACGTCGTGCTGCTGCCGCGCTGAGTCGACAGGAGTGCTCGCCCCGGAGGGACCGGACGGGAGCGCGCGCTTCGCGCGTGGACGGAAGGGCCCGGAGCGGGCGAGCCGATTTTTAGACA
>JALYRN010000136.1 GCA_030855295.1 Myxococcota bacterium
GCCCGGGCCACGGACTGCTCGCGGTGGTGCCCGACGAGGCGGTCGGCTTCGAGCGCGTGTGGGCGCAGCCGCTCTCGCCGCTGCACGGCGTGCTGCGCAGCCCGACGTTCCGCGACGCGATCGCCGACTGGGGCGACGTCGTGCTCTGGGACGCCGCGCCCGCTGCGACGATCGAAGAGGGCGGCCGCGCGGTGCCGGTCTTCCCGCTGCTCGCCGTGCTCAAGGAGGGCGACGAGCGGCGCTTCCGCTTCCTGGCGCTCGAGCAGGAAGAAGGGCAGGTCGCGGCGCTCGGCGCGCGCCTTCCGGAGGGCGTCGTGCTCTACGCGCACGGCGCGCGCGTCGAGCAGGTCTGCGCGCGCTGCGCGGCTGGCGAGGTCCTCACCAAGCACGAGCACGAGGCGCCGACCGAGCATCGCGTCGCGTTCGGGAAGCTGCTGGTCCCGGGCGATCGCGATCTCGCGGAGGTGCGTGCCGCGCTCGAGGCGGCGCAGCGCGAGGCGCCCGGCGTCCTGCTGGCCGCGCCCGGCCTCTACGAGGCGCTCGGGCTGACGTCGCAGGCGGGGAAAGCTCACAAGACCTGGGGCGTGATCGAACGCGGCGCGCTGCTCCCCGCGCGCGCGCGGTAATAGGCGGGACCGCGAGATTTCTCCGATCCACCAATCGACTTGTCGAGAACGGGCCTCTAGTCTTTCGGCCCGTGTCCTGGCCCCGCGCCCGGCGGCAAGGAGGTGACGCATGGAGAGGTCGTTCGTCCGAAGCGCACAGCACGCGAGGCTCGCGGCGCTCGCGCTCGTCTCTGCGATCGCGATCGGTGCGATCGCGATCGCTGCGGTCGGGCTCGCGCCCGGCAGCGCGCGCGCGACCGTGATGGTCGAGGTCCCACTCGAGGAGCTCGTCCGGGATGCCGACGCGATCGTCGTCGGTGTGGTCGAGCACGTCGGTGTGCGGCTGCAGATCGGCGACGGCTCCAACGTCCCGCACACGATCACGACGCTGCGCGTGCGCGAGTGGATCAAGGGCGCGGGCGACGAGCTCGTGCGCATCGACGAGATCGGCGGCGTGTTCGCCGACGGGCAGGGCGGCATGGCGATCGCCGGCACACCGCAGTACGCGGTCGGCGACGAGGTCGTGGTGTTCCTGCGGCGCACCGGCGGCGTGTTCCGCACGTACGCGATGGAGCAGGGTCACTTCACGATTCAGCGCGGCGTGCCGGGCGTCGACTCGATCGTGCAGCGGGACCTGAGCGCGATCGGGTTCGCCTCGTGGTCGCGCGGGCCGATGGAGGTCGAGCACGGAGGGCGCGCGGCGATGCGCGTCGATGACTTCCTGGCGCACCTGCGCGCGACGCTCGAGCAGCTTCGTGTGCACACGCCCGGTGGCGACGATGCGCTCGGCGGAGGTGCGCGATGAGGCGCCGGCAGCTGCTCGGTGTGGTCGTCATGGCCGCCGCGCTCGTCGCGCTCACGAGCGCCGAGGGCGCGCGCGCGTGGGCGCCGATCGACTCGTCGCGCCCGGTGTGGGCGGGCGCGGTCCCCTACGAGATGAACAACGCCGGCTCGCCCGACCTGGGCGTCGCGACCAGTGAGATGCTGGTCCGGCAGGGCATGGACGACTGGACGCGCGTCGCCTGCACCGACCTGACCACGACCTACAACGGCCAGACCACGCGCCGCCCCACGAGCGGCGACGGCGCCTCGACGATCGGCTGGACCGAGAGCGGCTGGAGCTTCGACAGCAACGCGATCGGCGTCACCGGGCCTCGCTGGTTCCGGAACATCACCGAGGCCGACATGGAGCTCAACGGCCAGAACTACACGTGGACCACCGCGCCCGGCCGCGGCAGCACGGTCAACGCGTACTCGATCATCCTCCACGAGGGCGGCCACTACTACGGCCTGGGGCACTCGTCGGACTCGAACGCGACGATGTACTTCGCGTACTCGGGCGGCGTGTCGATGCTCAACGCCGACGACACCAACGGCATCTGCGCGCTCTATCCCGGCAGCGGCAGCGACTGCACGACGACCGGCTGCCCCGCGGGCCAGGAGTGCACGGGCGGCACCTGCGTCGCGGTGATGGGCGATGGGTCGATGTGCTCGCCGTGCAGCAGCTCCGCCGACTGCATGGGCGGCGCCTGCCTGCGCTATCCCGACGGCGCGGGCTACTGCGGTCGCAGCTGCACGAGCTCGGCGGAGTGCGGCACCGATCAGTGCGTCAGCATCAGCGGCGTCGGCGGACAGTGCATCCGCGTGAGCGGCGGCATGCCGAGCTGCGCGTCCGGTCCCACCGGCTGCAGCTCGGACTCGCAGTGCCCGTCGACCGAGCGCTGCAACCTCTCGACCGGCGGGTGCGAGCCCCGCTCGACCACCGGCGGCGATCTCGGCGCCGAGTGCGGCGTCGGCACCGAGTGCCGCAGCGGCCTCTGCTTCGCGGGACGCTGCACGCAGTCGTGCGACTGGCTGACGACGACGTCCTGCCCGGGCGGCTGGTACTGCAGCGGTGAGGCGACCGGCAGCTGCAGCGCAGGCGGCGGTGTGTGCGTGATGGGCAGCGCGGGCGGCGGCGCGACCGGCGACGCGTGCAGCGCCTCGACCGACTGCGCTTCGCTCTACTGCGCCAGCGGCGTCTGCTCGACGCCGTGCATCCCCGGCGGCACGTCTGGGTGCGCCGAGGGCTTCTCGTGTCAGGTCGGCGCGGCGGCGGGCTGCGGCTCGTGCCAGCGCTCGGGCAGCCTCGGTGATCCTTGCATCACCAGCGACGAGTGCACGACGCGGCTCTGCGCCGAGCTCGAGGGCGACGGCTTCTGCTCGTCGCTCTGCGACGAAGGCACCTGCCCCGCGGGCTTCAGCTGCCTCGACGCGGGCGGCGGCGTGCGCGTGTGCGCGCCCGACGAGGGCGGCCTCGGCACCGCGTGCGAGCGCAACGAGGACTGCCTCGGTGGGCTCTGCGCGATGGAAGGCGATCGCGGCTACTGCACCCGCCTCTGCGACGGCACGAGCTCGACGTGTCCGCGCAGCTTCGAGTGCGCGGCGACCGACGACCCGACGCTCGGCGTGTGCCGTCCGACCTCGAACGACGGCTGCGGCTGCAGCGCGCCGGGACGAGGGCAGGGCACGTCCGGTGCGCTGCTCGGGCTCGGTCTGATCGCCGCGCTCGCGGCGTGGCGCACGCGTCGCCGACGACGCTGATCGATCGCGGGGCGCGCGGGATTGCGGATCCCGCGCGCCGGTGCCAAGTACCCGGCGCTCGTGGCATCGGGATCACCAGAAAGCCCCCGCGAGCGGGCCGCCGGCGCCGCGCCGACGCTGATCCAGGCGGTGCGCGCGCACTCGGGGCGGCTCGCGATCGGGATGGCGCTGCTGGTCGTCACCCAGGCCGCCGAGAAGGCGATCCCATGGATGCTCCGGATCGCGCTCGATGCGCTCCGCGCCGACGACCTGACGATCGTGCGCAACGCCGCGCTCGTGGTGATCGGCCTGGCGATCGTCGCGTGGTTCGTGCGCACCGCGTCGCGCATCCAGATCTTCAACGTCGGGCGCGACGTGGAGTTCGACCTGCGCAACTCGCTGCTCGAGCGCCTGCATGCGCTCGGGCCCTCGTTCTTCCGGACGATGTCGGTCGGCGAGATCATGAGCCGCGCCACCAACGATCTCGCGCAGGTGCGGCTGCTCGTCGGCTTCGCGGGGCTGAACGTCGTCAACTCGGTGCTCGCGTTCGTCGCCGCGATCTCGCTGATGTTCGCGACCTCGCCGCGGCTGACGCTGCTCGCGCTGATCCCGTACCCGTTCATCGCGCTGTCGTCCGCGGGCTTCGCGCGCGCGCTCTTCCGGCGCAGCACCGAGGCCCAGCAGGTGATCGGGCGCCTCGCCGAGCGCGTGCAGGAGGACGTCGCGGGCGCGCGGCTGGTGCGCTCCCTCGGGCTCGAGCCGCACCAGCGCGAGCGCTTCGATCGCGTGAACGCCGACGCGGTGCAGCGGAGCATGGCGCTGGTCACGCTGCGCGGGCTGATGTGGCCGGTGCTCTTCGGGCTCTCGTCGATCGGCACGCTGATCGTGGTCTGGCAGGGCGGCGCGATGGTGCTCGAGGGCACGCTGAGCGTCGGCGAGTTCGCCGCGTTCAACGCGTACCTCGGGCAGCTGCTGTGGCCGACGCTCGCCTTCGGCTACATCCTCTCGATCGTCCAGCGCGGGCGCGCGTCGTACTCGCGCGTGAAGGAGATCCTCGACGGCCGCCCCGACGTGATCGAGGCCGAGGATGCGCGGCCCGCGGGCACCGAGGGCGCGCTCGCCGTGCGGGATCTGTCGTTCGCGCATGGCGCGCGCAAGGTGCTCGACTCCGTCACCTTCGACGTGCCCGCGGGCGGTCGGCTCGCGGTCGTCGGCGCGACCGGCAGTGGCAAGAGCACGCTCGCGTCGCTGCTCCCGCGCCTCTTGCCGACGCCGGGCGGCGCGGTGTTCCTCGACGGAGAGGACGTCACCGGCCTGCGCCTGCGCGAGCTGCGCACGCGCATCGGCTACGCGCAGCAGGAGCCCTTCCTCTTCTCGACCACGGTCGAGCGCAACCTCGCGTTCGCGCTCGAGGATCCGAACGCGCCCGACGCCGAGGAGCGCATCCGCCACGCCGCGCGCGAGGCGTGCGTCGACGGCGAGATCGACCTGATGCCCGAGGGCTACCAGACCGTCGTCGGCGAGCGCGGCGTGCAGCTCTCCGGCGGCCAGAAGCAGCGCCTCGCGCTCGCGCGCGCGCTGCTGAACGATCCGCGCGTGCTGGTCCTCGACGATCCGATGAGCGCGGTCGACGCCCGCACCGAGGCTGCGATCCTCGAGGCGCTCGAGCGCGCCGCGGAGGGCCGCACGCTGGTGCTGGTGACGCACCGCATCGCCGCGGCGGCGCGCGCCGATCGCATCGTCGTGCTCGATCACGGCACGGTGGTGGAGAGCGGGACCCACGACGAGCTCGTCGCGCAGGGTGGGCTCTACGCGCGGCTCGCGGCGCGCCAGCGTCTCGAGCAGGAGATCTCGACCCTGTGAGCGCGACCCTGTGAGCGCGAACCCCGCACAGGCCGATCGCGGCTCGCGCAGCGACCGCGTCCGTCCGCCGCTCGAGAGCGGGATCGCGGGGGAGCGGACCTACGATCTCAAGCTCCTCGGGCGCCTGCTGCCGTGGGCGCGCCCGCACAAGCTCCTCTTCGGGATCACGCTGACGCTCGTTCCGATCACCGCGCTCGCCGGGCTCGTGCAGCCGCTCCTGATCCGCAGCGCGATCGACGCCGCGATCGTGGAGCGCAGCGCGGAGATGCTCGGGCGCGTCACCGCGTTCTTCGCGCTCGCGGTGCTCGTGGACTTCGTCGCGCGTTTCGCGCAGGTCTACACGCTGCAGCTCGCGGGGCAGCGCACGATCGCCGACCTCCGCAGCTCGACGTACGCGAAGGTGCAGCGCCTGCCGCTCGCGTACCTCGACAAGACGCCGGTCGGTCGCGTCGTCACCCGCGTGACCAACGACTCCGACGCGATGGGCGAGCTCTTCGCGTCGGGCGCGATCCTCGCGATCGCCGACATCCTGATGTTGGTCGGGATCATCGGGTTCATGCTCTACCTCGACGTGCGGCTGACGCTCGTCGTGTGCGCCGCGCTGCCGCCGCTCGCGTTCGCGGTGAACGCGATCCGCAAGCGCATGCGCGACGCCTTCCGGACGATCCGCGCTTCGATCGCGCAGCTCAACGCGTACGTCGCCGAGCAGGTGCAGGGCATCGCGATCGTCCAGGCGTTCGGCCGCGAGCCCGACTGCCTCGCCGAGTACCGCGAGATCAACGCGCAGCACCGAGACGCGAACTACCGCTCGATCCGCTACGACGCGCTGCTCTTCTCGATCGTCGAGTCGATCTCGGCGATCACGGTCGCGCTCGTCCTCTGGTACGCGTCGGTGCGCAGCGGCTTGCTCGACGCCGCGAGCTCGGCCGCGTACGTCGGCACCGTCGTCGCGTTCTACGAGTACATCCAGCGCTTCTTCGTGCCGATCCGCGACCTCTCGCAGAAGTACACGATCCTGCAGTCGTCTCTCGCCGCCGCCGAGCGCGTGTTCTCGGTGCTCGACATGGACGAGGAGGACGCGCCCGCCGGCCTCCCGATCCCCGCGCACGATCCGGTCCCGAGCGACGTCGCGCTGGCGTTCCGTGGCGTCGACTTCGGGTACCGCGAGGGTCACCCGGTGCTCGAGGGCATCGACCTCGACGTGCGCGCCGGCGAGACGATCGCGATCGTCGGGGCGACCGGCGCGGGCAAGACGACGGTCACGGCGCTGCTGCTCCGTCTCTACGACGTCACGTCGGGCAACGTGCTCGTCGAAGGGCAGGATGTGCGCGCGCTGCCGCCGAACGATCTGCGGCGCCGCTTCGCCGTGGTGCCGCAGGACGTCTTCCTGTTCTCGGGCACGGTGCTCGAGAACGTCAGCGCCTTCGCCGACGCGCCCGATCGCGAGCGCGCGGAGGATGCGCTGCGCCGCGTCGGCGCGTGGGACCTCGTCGAGCGCCGCGGGGGGATCGAGGTCGCCGTCGACGAGCGCGGCTCGAACTTCAGCGCGGGCGAGCGGCAGCTCGTCGCGTTCGCGCGCGCGCTCTATCTCGACCGCCCGTATCTGATCCTCGACGAGGCGACCGCGAACGTCGACAGCGAGACCGAGGCGCGGCTGCAGCAAGCAGTCGGCACGCTCCTCGAGGGGCGCACCTCGCTCGTGATCGCGCACCGCCTCTCCACGATCCGCAACGCCGATCGCATCGTCGTGATGCACCGAGGGCGCATCGCCGAGATCGGCCCCCACGACGTGCTGATGAAGCAGGGCGGCCTCTACGCGCGGCTGCACCACCTGCAGTTCATGGCCGAAGAGGACGCGGCGGCCGCCATTTCTGCGTGATCCGCGCTCCCCCGGCGGAACCGCTCGGGTTTTGCGCCGGAGAAGACCAGGATCCGGTATGCTCGGAGAGGATCGACCGGGGGATCGGCGCGCTCCCGCGCTCGCGCTCCCGGCGCGCGCCATCAGGACAGCCAGTGTCCGAGAACGCCCCCGTCGTCTACGGCAAGTACCAGCTCCTCGACCTCCTCGCGCGAGGCGGGATGGCGGAGGTGTTCAAGGCCAAGTCGCACGGCGTCGAGGGCTTCGAGAAGATCCTCGTCATCAAGCGCATCCTGCCCGAGCTGAGCCGCAACCCTCAGTTCGTCGAGATGTTCATCAACGAGGCGAAGATCGCCGTCACGCTCTCGCACGCGAACATCGTGCAGGTCTTCGATCTCGGCCGCGCCGACGAGACCTACTTCATCGCGATGGAGTACGTCGCGGGCTACGATCTCGCGACGATCCTGCGCCGCTCGGCGAAGTACAAGCGGCCGCTCTCGCAGGAGCTCGCGGTCTTCGTCGTCAGCGAGCTCGCGAAGGGGCTCGACTACGCGCATCGGCGCCGCGACGCGAGCCTTCGTCCGCTGCACATCGTGCACCGCGACGTCTCGCCGCAGAACGTCCTCATCTCGTTCGAGGGCGAGGTGAAGCTGACGGACTTCGGCATCGCCAAGGCCAAGACGATCGTCGGCGACGACACCGACCACGGCGTGCTCAAGGGCAAGTACGCGTACATGTCGCCCGAGCAGGCGCGCGGCGACGACGTCGATGCGCGCACCGATCTCTACGCGCTCGGCATCGTGCTCTTCGAGGCGCTGAGCGGGAAGAACCCGTTCCACACGAGCTCGAGCTACGAGACGCTGCGCCGCGTGCGCGATGGCGACTCGCCTCCGCTCAAGAGCGTGATGGCCGACGTGCCCGACGAGCTCGCCGCGATCGTCGATCAGGCGCTGCGGCCGACGGCCGGCGAGCGACACCCCAACGCTGGCCGTCTCTACGAGGAGCTCGTGCAGTTCCTCTACTCGAGCGGGCGCCGCGTCGGTGGGCACGATCTCGCGCGCTACCTCCAGGATCTGCGCGAGGCGAGCCAGGCGGGCGAGGCCGAGCGCGACGCGGCGCGGCTGCGCGCGGTGTTCGACGAGGAGGGCTCGCAGGGCGCGTACTCCCCCGAGGCGACGCCCGTCGAGGTGCCGTTCTCGCGCAGCGCGCGCCAGTCGCCCGGCTCTTCGGAAGGAGGGCAGCGTCGCGCCCCCACCGGCGTCGCGCGGCCGACCCAGGAGCGACGCGACGTCACGGCGCTCGTCGTGCAGTCGCCCTCTCCGTCGTTCCTCGCGAACGCGGTGATCGATCAGCTCACGCGTCGCTTCGGCGGCATCCGCCTCGACGAGGCGCCGCGCGTGGGCGGGATGCCCGAGATCGTGCTGCTCTTCGGCGTCCGCGATCCGGACGGCCGGGACACCCAGTCCGCCGCACGCTGCGCGCTCCGCATCGCCCGGGCCGCGGCGACGGGCACGCAGACCGGCCAGCCCGAGGTGCCGGTGCAGCTCGCGGTGCACTGCGGGCGTATCCTGGTCGACCTCTCGGGGGAGGCGATCCGCGACGAGTCGTTCGATCGCCTGCTCGACGCCGCGCGCGCGCTCGCGTCGCGGAGCGCGCGTTCGCAGATCCTGCTCTCGCCGGCGGCGCAGCGCATCGTCGCGGGCCTCTTCATCACGCTGCCGCACGGCGACGGCGACGATCCGCCGTTCGTGCTCGAGGAAGAGCGCGATCTGCCCGACGCGTCGGGCAAGTTCATCGGTCGCCGCGACGAGCTCCGCCAGATGGGCGAGATCCTCGCGCTCGCGAACCGCGGCAAGCTCAAGATGCTCGGCCTGTCCGGCGAAGCGGGCGTCGGCAAGACGCGCTTGATGCTCGAGACCCGGCGCCGGCTGAAGCTCGGCGGCCACGACGTCGGCATGCACATCGCGACGTGCTCGCGACAGGGACGCACGGTCCCGCTCGCGGGCATCACCGAGATGGTGCGCTCCGTCCTCGGCATCGACGAGTTCGATCCCGACGACGAGCTCGAGGTGAAGATCGGCCGGCTGCGCGAGCTCGGCCTCGGACAGCAGGACGTCGCCGCGATCGGCGCCGCGCTCGGCATCGGCGTGCTCCCGGAGGGCGCGGACTCGCTGGTGCGCGTGCTGCGCCCGGCGCTCGGCCGCATCGCGCTCAAGCTCGCCCAGGACCGGCTGACGGTCTTCGCGTTCGACGGCGCCGAGTCGCTCGACGACGAGTCGCAGATGCTGATCGACGGACTGGTCCGCGACGGGCGCGATGCGCGCATCGCGATCGTGCTCTCGTACCGCCCCGGCTTCGTCCACGGCTGGACCGGGCTCGCGACCTACCACGAGCTCGCGGTCGGCCCGATGAGCGACGACGACGTCGCGCGCCTCACCGCGACGCGGCTCGCCGCCGAGGAGGTCCCCCTCGAGCTCCTGCGCGAGGTCACCGCGAAGAGCGCGGGAAATCCGCTCTACGTCGAGGAGTACCTCAAGGCGCTGAGCGACGCGGGCGCGGTCGACGTGATCGAGGGCAGGGTGACGTATCGCCCGGAGGTCGCCGAGGTCGAGGTCCCCAAGACGCTGCGCGGCATCGTCGGCGCGCGGCTCGGGCGGCTCGGGATGACCGATCGCCACCTGCTCCAGATCGCCGCGGTCGCGACGGCGCGCTTCACCGCCGAGCTCCTCGCCGAGGTGTCGGGCGAGGAGGTCTCGGCCGTCGTCGAGGCGCTCAGCGTGCTCGAGGGGCGGGGCCTCGTGGTGCGCGCGGGCGCCGGCGCGAGCGAGCTCACGTTCGCGCACGAGCTCGTCGGAGAGGTGCTGCGCGAGGGCCTGACGCTCGAGACGCGGCGCGAGATCCACGGGGCGGTCGCGCAGGCGCTCGAGATGCTGTACCCGCAGCGCGTCGACGAGCTCGCCGAGCGGCTCGCGGGGCACTGGCGCGAGGCGGGCGATCGCGCGAAGGCGATCGAGTACCTCGTGCGCGCGGGCGAGCGGATGGCGGCGGAGCACGCGATGGACGGCGCCGTGCAGAGCCTGGAGCGCTCGATCGATCTGCTCTCGCAGATGGCGGTGCCCGATCGCGAGCGGATGCTGACGCTCTATCGCCGCATCGGCGAGATCTGCTGGAAGGGCCGGAAGCTCGAGCCGGGCGCCGAGCGGATGACGAAGGCGGTCGAGCTCGCGGACGCGCTCGGGCGGGACGACTGGGTCGCGCGGCTCTCGCTCCTGAAGGGGCGTCTCCTCGTCGCGGCACATCGCGTCGACGAGGGGCGGCGCTGGCTCGATCGTGCCGGCGACATCGCGCGCAAGCTCGACGACAAGGTGCTCTTCCGCGACATCGTGCTGGCGACCGCGGAGTCGTGCATGCGGCTCGGTGATCACCGCGGCGGCATCCACTTCTTCGAGCAGGCGCTCTCGCTGTCGCGCGAGGCGACCGACGGCGAGGCGCAGGTCCGCTGCCTGGTGCCGCTCGCGCTCGCGTACTCGACGTCGGGCAACCGGACGGCCGCCCTCCGGGCGCTCGCCGACGCCCGCGCGCTCACGGGCTCGAGCATCGATCGATTCACGGAGTGCGAGCTCTTGAAGATGGAGTCGCTCGCGCACTTCTACGCGCGCGACTACCCGCAGGCGATCGACGTCGCGGCCCGCGCGCTCGAGCTCGCGAAGGAGTACGGCTTCACGTACGAGGCTGCGGTCAACGCGCACAACGTCGGCGAGGCGCACCTACGCTCGGGCGACTACAAGCGCGCGTTCGCATCGCTGCGCTACTCGTACGAGCTCGCGCGCGACCACGGGTTCGAGGGCCTGATGATGGGCAACATGCGCATCCTCGGGTTCATCGACGCGATGCGCTTCGACAGCGACGAGGGCCGCCAGCACGTGGTCGACGCGAACGACTTCGCGGACGTGCGTGGCCTGGTGTGGGATCTGATCCAGGGCCGCTACTACCTCGCGATGGTCGACCAGGCGCGAGGCGACGTGGAGGACGCGCGCGCCGCGCTGCGCGAGGTCCTGCGCCTCGCGGCCGAGCACGGCCACGCGGATTACCTGCACGCGGCCGAGAAGGCACTCGAGGAGCTCGAGGCCGGCCGCTCGATCCCGATGCCGGACTGACTCGACAGGAGTGCTCGCCCCGGAGGGCGCGTACGGGAGCGCGCGCCGCGCGCGCGGACGGAAGCGCCCGTAGCGGGCGA
>JALYRN010000888.1 GCA_030855295.1 Myxococcota bacterium
GATCTGAGCGCCGCGCAGCGCAACGCGGGCCTCGAGGCGAGCGCGACGATTCACCTGGCGCTGCGCGAGGACGCGGCCGCGCGCGCGGCGCTGGCCGAGCTCTTCGCGCGCGATCCGGGCCATCGTCTGACCGATCCCGACGCGAGCCCCGTCGTGCAGTCGGCGTTCGCGCGCGCGCGCGAGTCGAGCGCGCCGCTCACGATCGGGATCGAGCACGAGCCGCCGCTGCTCGAGCGCCGCGCTTCACCGACGATCTCGGTTCGCGTCGGCGAGAGCGCGGGCGCTGTGCACGAGGTGCGCGTCGCGCATCGACAGCGAGGCGACGGGCGCGCGAGCACGATCGTCCTGCCGCTCGATGCGAGCGGAGGCGCCGAGGGGCGCATCCCGTTGAGCGGCGACGACGCCGCCTCGACGATCGAGTACTGGCTGGAGGCGATCGCGCCGTCGGGCCACGTCCTCGCGCGCGTCGGCTCGCCGACCGAGCCGCTCGTGGTCGAGGTGCCCGCCCGCGCGGTCGCGGTCGCGATGGCCGTGACGCCGCAGGAGGATCGCGGCGAGCCGGCCGGCGGCGACGTGACGAGCGAGGCGTGGTTCTGGATCGTGCTCGGCGTGGTGGTCGTGGGCGCCGGCGTCGGCGTGGGGGTCGGCGTGGCGCTCGGCTCGGACGGGCCGCAGGACGGCTCGCTCGGAAACGTCGAGCTGCCGCTGCTGCGGTTCTGACCCGACAGGAGTGCTCGCGCCGGAGGGGACCGGACGGGATCAGAAGCCGCTCAGCGTGAACTGGTACCCGCCGCACGCGCACGTGCCGGTCGAGTAGCCGTCGATGAACAGGTAATAGAGGCCGGGACCGAGCGTGACGGTGCGCGACGATCGCAGCGAGTCGCTGCACCCGGCGCCGCCGCCGCTGCATCCGTCGTCGTTGCACGCGACCTGGTTCGCGCCCGCACCGTCGTTGCAGACCTGGCGGAAGAAGATCGCGCTGTCGTAGGCCGTGCCGGCGGTGCAGCCGTCGACGGTGATCGTGCGGCTGGTCGGGAGATAGAAGTAATAGACCCGCTCGGCCGCGTCGCCCGCGCCGGTGTACGGACACTCGCCCGCGACGGTGACGAGATCGTAGTCGTTGGTGAACGTGCACGTGTCGCCGCTGATCGACGTCGCCGCGGGCGCGATCGCGGTCGGGTTGCCGCAGCGATCGGACTGGGCGCCGGGCGGCGTGATGTAGATGTCGAGCGGCACCGAGGCGCCCGCGGCGGCCGTGCGGCTGTCGACGAACACCTGGTACGTCCCGGCGGCGAGGTTGGTCAGGCGCAGCATCGAGGTGGTGCGTCCGTCGGCGTTGTCGCTGCACGCGACCTCGGTGCCCGTGCAGCCGCATGCGCGCACGTAGAGCACGGTGTCGACGCTGGCGCCGTGGGTGGTCAGGAACACGTCGGATGCGGCGGTGAGGGTGAACGTCGCGGTGTACTCGGCGCCCGCGCCCCCGCACGAGCCGGTCTGCGCGGTCGTCGTGAGGTTCTGGGTGTAGCGGCCGCCGCTGCCGGTGACCGCGATCGCGCCGGTGCAACCGACGCAGCTGCCGCAGCCCTCGTCGATCATCGCGTCGCAGTCGTCGTCGATCGTGTTGCACGCCTCCGCGGGCGGTGCGCACGTGCCCCACGCGCAGCTCGGATCACAGGTCCGCGTCCCGGTGGTGCCGCACGAGGTCGTGCACGGGCCGGTGACGCCCGGGGTGCACGCGAAGCCTTCGTCGATCGTGCCGTCGCAGTCGTCGTCGCCGCCGCCGCATGCCTCTGCGGGCACGGTGCACGTTCCCCAGCCGCAGCTCGCGCTGCAGAGGCGACTGCCGGTCGACCCGCACGCGGTGGTGCACGAGCCGGTGCGCCCGGCGCAGCACGTGAACCCGTCGTCGCAGCTGCCGTTGCAGTCGTCGTCGGTGCCGTTGCACGTCTCGGCGGGCGGCGAGCACGCGCTCCAGCCGCATGCCGCGCCGCACGTGCGCATGCCGGTCGTGCCGCAGGACGTCGTGCAGGCGCCGGCGCGTCCCGCGCAGCACGCGAAGGTCTCGTCACACGCCGCGTCGCAGTTGTCGTCGGCGCCGTTGCACGCCTCGACGGGCGGCGTGCACGCGCCCCACGCGCATGCAGAGGTGCACGTCCGCGCGCCCGTCGTCCCGCACGAGGTCGAGCACGCGCCGGCCGAGCCCGGCACGCACGCGAAGGTCTCGTCGACCCGGCCGTCGCAGTCGTCGTCGCTGCCGTTGCAGACCTCGGCCGGCGCGCTGCACGTGTTCCACGTGCAGCCTGCGCTGCACGCGCGTGTGCCGGTCGAGCCGCAGCTCGTCGTGCATGGCCCGGTCGCGCCGGCGCTGCACTCGACGGTCTCGTCGACGCGGGTGTCGCAGTCGTCGTCGACGCCGTTGCACCCTTCCGCCGGCGGCGCGCACGTCGCGGCGAGCGCGCAGGAGGCGGAGCAGGCCCGCGATCCCGTCGAGCCGCAGCTCGTCGTGCACGACACGCTCGAGCCCGACGCGCAGCCGAACCCCTCGTCGCTCACCGCGTCGCAGTCGTCGTCGCGCCCGTTGCACGTCTCGGCGGGCGCGATGCAGTCCGACCACGTGCACGCATCGCCGCAGGTGCGCGTGCCGCTCGAGCCGCACGCGGTCGTGCACGCCGCGGTCGCCCCGCGAACGCACGCGAACACGTCGTCGGGGGCGCCGTTGCAGTCGTCGTCGATCGCGTTGCACTCCTCGGCGGGCGGCGAGCAGATCGACCACGAGCAGGTCGCCGTGCACACCCGTGTTCCGGTGGTGCCGCACGTCGTCGCGCAGCTGCCGGCCTCGCCTCGACAGCAGGTGAAGTCCTCGTCGCAGCCGCTCTCGCAGTCGTCGTCCAGGCCGTTGCAGATCTCGGGCGCGCCCGGAAAGACCTCGTCGTTGTCGTCGTTGCAGTCGTCGGCGACCTCGCCGTCGAGCGGGGGGCACGTCGCATCGAGGAAGCCGTCGCCGTCGAGGTCGCGCGTGCGATGCACGCACTCACCGCGCATCGCCTCGTCGCACACGTCGACGGTGCACGCGTCGGCATCGTCGCAGTCGACCGGCATGCCCGGCACACAGCTCATGTCGACGCAGGTCTCGGCGCCGTTGCAGACGCGCCGATCGCCGCACTCGCCGTCGTCACTGCACGCGCGCGGCGGGCAGCCGTCGACCGGATCGCACGTCGTTCCCTCGACGCACACGCTGTCGTCGGGCGTGCGCTCGCAGACTCCATCGACGCAGCGATCGACGGTGCACGCGATCTCGTCGTCGCACGCGACGTCGGTCGTGCACCCGCCGTCGCCGACATCGCCGTCGCGGGGGCCGCCGTCGCGCGGCGGGCCCCCGTCGAACGTCCCGCCGTCGGGC
>JALYRN010000889.1 GCA_030855295.1 Myxococcota bacterium
ACGCACGCGGGCGTGCTCGCGCCGTCGCAGACGCCGCCGGGGCAGGTCGCGCCGATCGGTCGCGACATCGAGCTGCAGGTGTTCGACGTGCAGGCGTCGACCGTGCACGCGTTGCCGGCGCTGCAGTCGGACGGCGTCAGGCACTCGACGCAGCTCGAGCCGCTCGACGTCACCAGGCAGCGCTGGAGCGCGGAGGTGCAGCCGTCGTCGATGCCGTCGGCATCTGCATCGTCGGCGAGGCATCCGAGGAAGAACGGCACGATCGGCGGCGCGCACCGGCCGGTGCCGACCAGGCAGACGCCCGACGGACAGGTCGCACCCGTGGTGCAGCTCGCGGCGCGGCCCGTCGCGCAGATCATGTCGTTCTGGATCCCGGAGAACTCCGACGAGCTGCCCGCGTACGCGATCGCGCCGCCGAGCGCGCCGAAATCTCGGAGCACCTCGAGCGGCACCGCGACGGTGATGAACCAGTCGTCGGTCGGTCGGTCGGCGCAGAAGTTCGGCATCGCGCCGGACGGCGTCGCGACGGTCGCGGTCGCCCACGTCGGCCCGCCCGTCGTGTCGATCGGTCGCAGCGACGTGTCGAGACCGCCTCCGGTCGGGCGCGTCAGATCGGGCGTGGTGCCGTTGCCGGGATCCTGATCGAGCACCTCGAGCCGGTCGAACATGCCCTGGCCGATCAGCGAGATGTACGCCTCGAAGCGCCCGTCACCGTCGCTGTCGATCCCGAAGCCCCAGGCGAACGCGACGAACGCGCCGCTCTGCCGCGGATCGGCCTCGACGCGCATGCGGAGGAAGAGGTAGTCGCCGCTCTGGTGGTACGTGTACGCCGGCGCGTCGCCGCCGCCGATGATGTTGCGGTGATCGCGAGCGTCGTCGTCGCAGGGATCGTGCGACGGGATCGGCGGCGCGCCGCAGAGCACCGGCGTGAAGAGCGCGTCGGCCGGCCAGCTCGTGGGCGGCGTGTACTGCGCCTCGACCGACGAGAGCGGCGCGATCGCGACCGCGAGCGCGAAGGTGAGCGCGGCCGCGGCGCGGCGCACGGAGCACGGTGCTTCAACGATCGATCGCATCGGTGCTCGCCTCGCTTTCGGTCTGGGTCTCGACGCCCGCGTCGGCGCCTCGGATGTTGAACTCGACGCGCCGATTGCGTGCGTGCTCGGCGGGCGTGCGCGCGTCCGGCACCTGCGGCCGATCGGGGCCGAACCCGCGCGCCTCGAGCCGCTCGGCCGCGACGCCCTCCGCGACGAGGAAGCGCACCACCGACTCGGCGCGGCGCTGGCTCAGCGCGATGTTGCGGTCGCGGCGGCCGCGAGCGTCGGTGTGGCCCTCGACGATCACCCGCTCGATCTCGGGATGCGCCTGCAGCACGGCGGCGACGTTGCGGAGCAGCGCGTGGCTGCGCGCGAGGATCTGATCGCCGTTCGTCCGGAAGAAGACCATCTCCAGGATCTGGAGGCGGCCCTCTTCCATCACGACGCGCTGCACCGCGCGGCATCCGTGGTTCTCCGGCGTGCCGGGCTCGTCGGGGCAGTTGTCGATGCGATCGACGACGGTGTCCTGATCGCGATCGCGATCGGGGCATCCGCCGTTCGCCATCGGACCGGCCTCGAGCGGGCAACGATCCGAGCCGTCGGCGATGCCGTCACGATCGTTGTCGGGATCGGGACAGCCGTCCACGTCCTCCCAGCCGTCCTGGTCTTCCGGCTCCTCGACACACTGATCGACGTCGTCGCGCAGACCGTCCCCGTCGGTGTCGGGGATCTCGTCGGGACAGCCGTCTTCGTCCCGCCACGAGTTCATCGTCTCGGGCTCTCGCGGGCACTGATCGTCGGCGTCGAGGATGCCGTCGGCGTCGTCGTCGGGGTCGGGACAGCCGTCTTCGTCCTGCCACTCGTCGCGATCCTCGGGCTCGTCGGGGCATGCGTCGTCGGGATCGAGGATGCCGTCGTGATCGCGATCACCCGGCGCCGGGGGCTCGGTCGGCGTCACCCAGCCGACGTTCAGGATCGCGCGCAGATCGGGGCTGCCGAGCCCGCGCGCGAGCCCGGGGCCCGCCGCGAGCCCGAGCACCAGCCCGCTCGCGTGGAAGAAGCGGAGGCCGGCGGTCCCCTCGAGCGCCGTTCCGCCGCGCTCGCCGAACGCCGCGAATGCGGAGTCGCCGTAGAGCTGGAGGTGCGCGTCGAGGTGCGTGCGCGGCTCGCCCTCCTCGGTGTAGAGCGGCGCCGCGAAGCCGATCCCATACGTCAGCTCGTGCTGGAACCGGAGGTTCGTCGCCGCGTCCCCCGACTCCTCGCGAAGACGGGCGCCGACGTTCACCACGATCCGCGTCCCGGCGCCTGGCCGGAGCTCCGCGATCAGCGTGGGGAGGAACGACACGCCGGGCTCGCCCCGATAGCTCGCGGCCGAGGGCACGCTCGAGGTCGGCAGCGTGAGCACGGCCTGCAGCGCGAGCGCGAACAGCTCGTCGCGCTCGCCGAAGAGCCGCACGCGCGCGCCGACGTGCGCGTCGCCGAGACCAGCGCCGTCGACCCCGGGGGCGGGCAGCGCACTGAGGATCGGATGGTCGGTCCCGGTCATCAGCGGCACTGCCGCGATCCCGCCGAACACGACGACGCGATCGAAGAGGCCGAGTGAGAGGGCGAGCGTGCCCGTGAGCTGGTGCTCGACGACCGAGAACACCTCGCTCGATGCGTCCCCCGCCACCGCCTCGTACACGAGCGGGTTCAGCGCGTAGTCCGCGGTGAGCTGCGCGCCGAAGCGGAGGTGCCCGAGGTCCGACGCGCGCGAGAGATGGAAATCGTCCTCGGGCGTGGGGGCCGGGCGATAGCGATCGAGAGTGCCCCGTGGCTGCGCCTCGGCGGTCGCGACGGCAGTCGCGGCGAGGAGGAGCGCGAGGGCGCCGAGCCGGAGGGTTGCCCGCATCCTTCGATGATCGCGGAGATGCTTCCGCCGATGCAATGAGAATGCAGCGACGTTGCAATATGCCTCGGCGTCGTGGACGCGGCCGTGGATCGCACGCGCGTGGTGGCGCGTGGCGCGCGAGGCCTCGACGTGCCTAGCTCGAGCGCATGCAAGACCGACTCGCGCTGCTCGGCGACCCGCAGCTCCGGCCCTTCCTGCCGCTCCTCTACATCGCGTGGGCCGACGGCGATCTCGAGCCGGATCAGCGCGCGGTGATCGCGTCGCGCATCGAGGCGCAGCCTTGGCTGCGTCCGGCAGCGCGCGATGCGGTCGAGCGGTGGCTCGATCCCGCGCATCCGCCGAGCCCTCACGAGCTCGCCGGCGTGCGCGCCAGCCTGGAGCGCGCGGTCGGCACGCTCGACGCGAGCGCGCGCCGCTCGCTCGCGACGATGGCGGAGGCGCTCGCCGTCGACGGCGAGAAGTCCGAGAGCGCG
>JALYRN010000890.1 GCA_030855295.1 Myxococcota bacterium
CCGCGTGGCCAGCACCTTCTCGACGGCCGGGGGCGGCGTCTCGGCGTCGCCCCGCTACCGCGGCCGCTTCAGCATCGGCGCGCCTCAGCCCGCCGGCGACGTCGAGGGCCCGACGAAGCGACTCACCCTGGGACCCGGAGCAGCGAGATGAAGACCCGCCCGACAGCCCTCCGATCGTGTGCGGCGCTCGCGCTCGCGCTGGTCACCCTCACCAGCGCCGCGCAAGCGAGCGCCCAGGCGCCGACCGTGATGCCCATCCAGGGCTTCCTGACCGACGCCGGCGGCGCGCCGCTCGCCGGTGAATTCGCGCTGACGGTCGCGCTCTACACCACCGAGGTCGGCGGCGACCCGCGCTACCTCGAGACGCAGAGCGTGCTGATCGAGGCAGGCTTCTTCACGGTCTACGTCGGCGACGGCGAGCCGCTCGATCTCACGCTGTTCCGTGACGAGAGCGCGCTCTGGGTCGGCATCGCGGTCGCAGAAGATGCGGAGATGGCGCCGCGGCTCGCGCTCGGCACCGTGCCGTTCGCGGCCTACGCCGAGCACGCCGGCAGTGTCCGTTACGACGACGTCAGCGGCGTGCCGGCAGGGCTCGCCGACGGCGACGACGACACGACGTACGCGGCAGGCGACGGCATCACGCTCGCCGCCGGCACCTTCGCCGCCGATCGCACGGTGATGCAGGCGCGGGTCGCGGGCGCGTGCGCGGCGGGCCAGTCCATTCGCGCGATCGCCGCCGACGGAACCGTCACGTGCGAGGTCGACGACGGCGGAGCGAGCTACTCGGCGGGCGCCGGTCTCGCGCTCGCCGGGACGACGTTCTCGGTGGATCTCGCGACGGTGCAGCGCAGAGTCTCGGGCTCGTGCCCGCTCGGGCAGTCGATCCGCGCGATCGGCGCCGATGGCTCGGTCGCGTGCGAGCTCGACGACGACACGATGCCCACGGCGGGCGCGGGGCTCATCGCATCGGGGACGACGTTCAGCGTGGACACCAGCCTGATCCAGGCGCGCGTCTCGGGCTCGTGCCCGGCGGGCCAGTCGATCCGCAGCATCGGCGCCGGCGGGACCGTCGTCTGCGAGATCGACGACTCGGCGAGCTACACGTCGGGCTTCGGGCTCGTGCTCAGCGGGACGACGTTCGGCGTCGACACCAGCGCGATCCAGGCGCGCATCGCGGGCTCGTGCCCGGTGGGTCAGTCGATTCGCGCGATCGGCGTCGGCGGTACCGTGACGTGCGAGCCGACCGCCCTGACGCCCGAGGTCGAGTGCGCTGCCGGCGTCTCGATGGGCGGTGTCTGCGTGCGCTCGTGGGACAACATCCCGCGCACGGATTTCCTGCTCGCGGCCGCGACCTGCGCGGCGGCGGGCTCCGATCTGTGCTCCGCGTCGCAGTACGCCGTGCTGACGAGCGGGCGCGGGACCGAGGTCGGCTTCGACCTCTTCTTGGGCGACGGAGTGCCCGTGGCGCTCTGGTCGCGGAATGGTTCCGACAACGACGGTATGCGGATCGGCTGGCTCCGTTCGGACGACAACCCGCCGATCAGCCGGTCCTACGGATACGCCTGCTGCGACCGCGTGACTCCGCCCTCGTACCAGGCCCGTGGCACACTGGTGCCCGCGATGGGCTCGGCGCGCGGCGTTCTCACCACGTTCGTCCAGCCCGCCGAGAGCGCGCCGTACGCCACCGCGGCCCAGATCTGCGCGGGCCTGCGTAGCGATCTCTGCAGCGCCGCGCAGTACGTGATCCTGAACGACGCGGGGCGCTTCGGGAGCACCGCGCGACGCGCCACCAGCGACGTCTCCGGCAACGACGGCGGCAACTGGTCGTCGGTCGTCGGCGCGCGCACGGCCGACGATGCCAGTCCCAACGCCAGGTGGGCCTTCGCGTGCTGCGCGTCGCAGCGGCCGGCCGACGGGTCCTGCCCCGGGACCGTCGTCCGGGGCGTGTGCACGGTGGACGTGCACGAGGCGCCGGACCGCACGTTCGTGCAGGCGGCGCGCGCGTGCGGGGCGCTCGGTGCGGACATCTGCAGCAACAGCCAGATGAGCCGACTGCGCGCCGACGGGCGCTTCTCGGGCGCCGGGAGCTGGACCAACGAGGGCGCCGACAATGACGGCGGCAGCGTCGGCGGGCTGCTCTCGACCCAGCCCGACAACCCGCACCCGACCACGACGCTCATGGCCTACGCCTGCTGCCTCTGAGAGATCGCGATTCACGAAGTCGACGAGAGCACCGCGCCTCTCGTCGGCGGCGTCCGCGAGGCGAGCGCAGGGTGCGCTATCGTGCCGTCCGGAGGCGCGCATGGCGACGATTGCAGTGTTGGGAATGGGGCTGCTGGGGCGAGGCTTCGCCGAGAACCTGCTCGCGAAGGGGCACACGGTACGCGTCTGGAACCGCACCGCGAGCCGCTGCGCGCCGCTCGCGGAGCAAGGCGCGATCGTCGGCGCGACGCCGGAAGAGACCGTGCGGGGCGCCGAGCGCGTGCACCTGGTGCTCGCGGAGGACACGGCCGTCGATGCCGTGCTCGACGCGCTGCGGCCCGGCCTCGCGAAGGACGCGTTCGTCGTCGATCACAGCACGAACCTCCCCGCCGGCGTCGCGGCGCGCTTCGCGCGGCTCCGCGCCGAGGGCGTGCGCTACGTGCACGCGCCGGTCTTCATGGGGCCGAGCAACTCGCGCGCAGGCACCGGGCTGATGCTGCTGAGCGCCCCCGCGGACGACGAGCTCGCGCTGCGGCCGCTGCTCGAGCAGATGACGGGGCGCGTCGTTCACGTCGGCGTCGAGCCCGACAAGGCGGCGAAGCTGAAGCTCGCCGGCAACGGCATGCTGATCCTGCTGACCGCGGCGATGGGAGACCTCTTCCGCATGGGCCAGGCGTCGGGCGTCACGACCGACGAGATCCTCGCGCTCTTCGATCAGTTCTCGCCGACGGCCTCGGGCATGGGCCGCCGCGCGCTCTCGTCGGGAACGCAGCCCGTCGGCTTCGAGCTCTCGATGGCGCGCAAGGACGTCCGCCTGATGCTGGAGACCGCGGGCGCGGCGCACCTCACGCTGCTCCCTGCGGTCGCCGCCGCGATGGACGCCGCGATCGAAGCGGGCCGAGGCGCGGAAGACTTCGCGGCGATCGCGGATCCGACGCGCTGAGCTGGCTCGGTGCACGCGGCGACCACGCGCCGCCGGCAACGATGCGCGCGCGCGATCGGGCGAGACGTGCGCGCCGCGGCTCACGCTGGCACGCACCGCTCGCGCATTCGCGGGAGAACACGCCGGGCACGCTGGATGCACAGCGCGTCGCGATGCACCGCGCGCGCTTCGCCCTCTCGTCCGTCTCCGCGATCCTCCTGCTCGCCTCGGCGTGCAGCAGCAGCGCCCCGGGGGGGATGCCCGACGCGGGCC
>JALYRN010000891.1 GCA_030855295.1 Myxococcota bacterium
GACGACAGCGACGACCTGCGTCGCCGATCACGACCCGCGGAATGGGTGATCACGTAGCCGCGAAACGAGCGGCTCCAGGTGATCACGTCGCGGCGAAACGAGCGTTCACGTCACGCGAAACCCGCAAGTCGGCAAGCTCGTGTGAGGTGCAGCGCTCTCAGGCAGGCACGTAGTCCATCCGTTCGCGCTCCGACCACCGCGGACGCCGTAGAAACGGAAGGAGCGCGCTTGCCCAAGCGAGTGACGGCCCGGCTACCGCGGTCCATCCGCTCGCGAGGTCCGATCCAGAGTGGAGCCCCATGGCGACGATCCCCGCCGCCAGCAGAACCAGCGAGCAAGTCACCAGCGCGATGTCACGTCGTGCAGCACGTTCGTTGCTAACGAGTGAGACGACTCGCAACCGAGTACCGTGGTATTCCTTCGGACCATCCCGATAAGGCGACACCAGACGCCGGGCCGCAAGAGGCTCCCCGAATCGCCCGTCGAAGACCGCGACGCGGTCTCCAGCCTCGATACGGGCGACCAGCACCCGCTCAGCGTCCCTGGGTGGTAGCTCCACGAGATCGCAGTCGAGAGCCACGACATCCGCGCGCACGCGGACCTCGCCTTCGCCCGTGTCCATGATGGCATCGATTGGAAAAATCTCGCGGGACCGCTCCATCCAGGCAGTCGTGCCCCGCGTCACGTCAGGACCGGCCAGATCTCGCTTCTCGAGCGTAATCCTTGCCTCCAGGGGCTGTCGCATGACACCCAGCAGCAACTCACGAGGGTATGCCGACTTCGCCGATGCTGCTCGGCGGATTAGCCGCCACTCATTCAGATTGCGTCGATAGATTTTACCCACGCGCACGCAGGTGACGATAGCTCCTGCAAGCCAAACGAGAGTCAGTGCGAAGGATGCTGATTCCATTCTACCTAGTGCGTCGGGATTGCACGGAACTGCGGACGGGGCTGACAGCCGATGGGTTCCGCGAATCCCATGCCCGCGAGCGTGCCGAAACCTTGTCCCAAAGCGCGTGACATGAACTGCGAGACAAAGTTCTCGAGACCCGCGATCTGGGACTCGCCCAGCATAGTGCCGAACTGGACGGCGGCAAAGTTCGCGATCGTCGAGACCACCATCGCAATCCCCATGCGGCGCAGTTCGGGCTCATCTCCCCTGACCACCCAGCGGAAGACCGTCGACGACAAGGTGGAAAGCGCCACGCTGAATGCGAGGCGGCGGAGAATTCCGGCGCCGGCAGCGGCGAGTCCTTGGGAGTACGCGCCTCCGACCGCCGCGATGGCACCAGAAAACAGTGCTTGGCCGAAGTACTCCGCGCCGGAAATTCGCTCAGCGTTGTAGTCGCACCAGTTTGCGCCGAGCGAGAATAGCGTGCTCACCGCTATCGACGCCAAAACTCGCGCGGAGACGAGATTGGCTCCGAGCTCCTGGAGGGTCACCTCGCCCGTGGGGTCCGTGAACTGAGTGGGTGTGTTCCGAGCGAAACCGTACGGGTCCCGCGTTTCGGGCTCCGCGGGAACACCGATGACAGGATCGCGGCTCAGCAGACGCCCGCTCGCCGTGTCGTACGAGCGCGCCCGCACGTAGTAGAGCCCCGTTCCCTGATCGAGCCACATGCCCTGAAATCGGAAGTCTCCTCCGCTGGCAGCGGGCAAACTCGCGAGCGGCCCCGTCGCCGCGCGTTCCGTACCGAAGCCGTCGTAATGAATCGTCGCCGTCGTGGTCGGCGTCGTTCCGACCAGGCCGATGGTTGAGCCCATCGAGTCCTGGAGGTAGTAGACGATATCACCGGTCATCGGGTCGTAGCGGAAGAGCGGGTGTTCGCCCTGGAAGACCCAGCCGACGCGCGGCGCGCCGGCGTCGGTGATCGCCATGTGCGGAGACTCGAGGCTTTCCGCGAGCGTCGGGGCGATGACGTAGCGGTGGGCGTCGGTCCGGACGCCGGCTGTGCGGCGCTCGGCGCGGACTCGGCGGCCCAGGGCGTCGAAGTCGAAGACAACCTCTTCGGTGCCGCGGGTGATCGAGGTGACGTGGTCGTCGGCGTCCCAGGCGAGCACGCGCTCGTCTGCGCCGCGCGTCATCGTCGTGACGCGGCCGGCACCATCGTAGGCGTAGGTTGCGATCGGAACGCCGCCGACAGAGATGTCGGTCAGGCGCGAGCCCGAGCCGTACGTGTAGATCTCCTCGCCCGCGCTCGTGACGCGGCGCGTGCGGTTGCCGTCCTGGTCGTAGGCGTAGGTGATCTCGTCGACCTGCACGGCGCTCGCGTCGTAGTAGGTCTCGCGCTCGAGGCGGAGCGCGGCGTCGTAGCCGTACTCGACGTAGGTGCCGTCCTCGCGCGTGATGCGGGTCGGCTCGCCGCTCGGCGCGCGAACGTACGCGACGGACGCGAGCACGGTGCCCGTCGCGGTCGCGTGGGTGATCGAGGCAATCCGGCTGCGCACGTCGTACGCCCACGTCGACAGCACGCCGTTCGGGAGCGTGCGCGTCGCGAGGCGGCCCGCCGCGTCGTAGGTCATCGCCGTAATGCCGCCGAGCGGGTCGTGGATCTCGGTAATGTTGCCGCCCGCGTCGTAGACGTAGCTCGTCTCGCGGTCGGTCGCGGCGCCGGGCTCACGCACGCGGACCGCATCGATGCGGTCGAGGCGATCGCGACCGAAGCGCACGCTCGCACCGGTCGGCTGGGTCAGTCCGGTGTAGCGGCCGACGGTGTCGTGGTGATGGGTCGTGGTGCCGGTCGCGTCGGTGTGCTCGGAAACGCGATCACCGGCGCCGTACGCATAGGTGATCAGCGAGCCGTCGGTGCCCGTCCGCTCACGGACGCGGCCCGCGACGTCGGTGTCGTACGCGAGCGTCGTGCCGTGCGGGAGCGTCACGGTCGCGAGCTGGCCGTCGGCACCGTACGTGCGGACCTCGGTCCCGCCGTACGGGTACTCGACGAGATCGACGCGGCCCGAGGCGTCGCGCGACCAGCGCGTCACTTCGCCTTCCGGGCTCGTGACGTCGCTGAGCGCGTGCCTCCAAGGCTGGACCTCTTCGAGCTCGTCGGTCGACGTGGACAGCCCGTAGATTCGCTCGCCGCCATCGAGCCAGACGCGGCCGCTCTCGACGTCGAACCGCAGCTCGCCGGAGACGACCGCGTCGTAGTCGTAGGCCCACGCGGTGCCGGCGAGGTCACTCGCGGTGTCCAGCCCGCCCAGCGCGTCGTACGTGAAGGCGCGTGCGCGGCCCGCCTCGTCGGTGCGCGTCATCGGGAAGCGATGCGTAAGCGGTCGGTGAACCGCATCTGCTCGGCGCGGGCCGGAGCCGCTATTGCTGGGTCGAGGAGACGCGGCGATGCAGATCGAGAAGCTGGCTTCGGTGGTGTACTGGTCGGAGACGGAGGGCCGCG
>JALYRN010000892.1 GCA_030855295.1 Myxococcota bacterium
GCCGAGCGTCGCGCGTGCGCCGAGGCCTTCGTCGACGCGCGCGCCCCGCTGGCGTGGCGGCGGCCGCTGCGTGACGACGAGCGCGCGCGCCTGCTCGCGCTCTACGACGAGGGCGCGGCGGCGGGCGGCTTCCGCGATGGCTTCCGCATGCTCGTCGAGTCGCTGGTCGAGAGCCCCAAGCACCTCTACCTGATCGAGATCGGCGAGCCGATCGCCGAGCGGCCGGGGCACTCCGCGCTCGACGACTGGGAGCTCGCGTCGCGGCTGTCCTATCTGGCGTGCGAGTCGCCGCCCGACGCGCCGCTCCGCGAGGCGGCCGCGCGCCGGGAGCTCCGCGATCCCGAGGTGCTCGCGTCGCACGCGCGGCGTCTCTTCGGAGAGGCGTGCGCCGAGGCGACGGTGGTGCGCTTCTTCGAGCAGTGGCTCGGCATCGATCGCCTGCCCGAGGTCAACCGCGATCCGGCGCTCTATCCGGAGTGGAACGACGATCTGCGCCGCGCGATGCGTGAGGACTCGTCGCGCTGGTTCGGTGCGATGGTGTTCCGTGAGCGCGCGGGGCTCGAGGAGCTCTACACCGCGCGCCGCGCCTGGCCCGACGCGCTGGTCGCGGACGTGTACGGCGTCCCCGCCGCGGATGCGCTGGGCGTGGTCGAGCTCCCTGCCGAGCGCGCGGGCCTCCTCACGCTCCCGGCGCTGCTCGCGGCGCACGCCAAGCCATACGAGACCTCACCGGTGCAGCGAGGCGTGTTCGTGATCGAGCGCCTGCTCTGCCAGCACATGCCGGCTCCTCCTGCGGAGCTCGACATCGTGCCGCCGGTCTTCGATCCGACCGCGACCACCCGCCAGCGCTGGGAGCGCCACTCGAGCGACCCGGCGTGCGCGTCGTGCCACCAGCTGATCGATCCCGTCGGGTTCGCGATGGAGGACTTCGACGCGGTCGGCCGGCACCGCACGACGGAAGCGGAACAGCCGATCGATGCGCGCGGCGGTCTGCCTGCGCTCGGCATCGCGGACGGCTCGCTCGAGGGCACGCGCGAGCTCGCCGAGGCGATCGGCGCATCCGAGCTCGCCGCCGACTGCTTCGCGCGGCAGTGGGTGCGCTTCGGCCTGGGCCGGCTCGAGTCGGACGGCGATCGCGACGCGCTCGCGGCGGTGCGCAGCGGGCTCGACG
Source organism: Myxococcota bacterium (assembly GCA_030855295.1). GTDB lineage: Bacteria > Myxococcota_A > Polyangia > Polyangiales > Sandaracinaceae > Sandaracinus. The sequence goes on from JALYRN010000892.1 coordinate 1,172, forward strand.
CGAGCGCGCTCGATGCGATGGTCGCGCTGACCGGCACGTACGCGTTCACGCATCGGGTGGTCGCCGGCGCCGAGCCGGGCGAAGAGGAGGACGCGCGATGACGTGGAGCACGAGGCGCTCGGGGCGACGGCTCTTCCTCGGCGGGGTCGCGGGGACGGCCATCAGCCTGCCGTTCCTGCCGAGCCTGATGTCGCGCACGCGCGCGCAGGCCACCGGCGCGCCGCGGCGCTTCCTGTGTGTCTACACGCCCAACGGCCAGCATCCGGACCAGTGGCTGCCGACCGGTGGGGAGCGCGACTTCACGCTCTCGCCGGTGCTCGAGTCGCTCGCGCCGTATCGCGATCGCGTGGCCGTGCTGCACGGGCTGCGCGGCTCGCACAACCACATGCACGGCCACGCCGAGTGCCTCACCGGCGCGCCCGGGGCCGACGACAGCTTCGTGCCGACGGGCCCGAGCCTCGACCAGCTGCTCGCGGCGCGCACCGCGCGCGAGACCGCGATCCCCTCGCTCGAGCTCTCGGCGGGAACGGACAGCAACGCGACCGGCGTGATCAGCTACTCGCCCGGCGTGCTCCCGGTCCCGCCGGTCAGCGATCCGCGGCACGCGTTCGATCGTCTCTTCCTGCTCGCGAGCGGTGATCCCGCGGCGCTCGAGCGGCTGCGCTCACAGCGGCGCAGCGTGCTCGACTCGCTGACGTCGGACTTCGCCGAGCTCGAGCGCGCGCTCTCGGCGCCCGAGCGGCGCGTGCTCGACGCGCACCTCGGTGGGCTGCGCGAGCAGGAGCTCCGACTCGCCGAGCCCCTGATGCTCGATCGCTGCGAGCTCCCGCCGGGCCCCGGCGCGCCGAGCGGAGGCGGCGCATTTCCGATGAACGACGCCGTGCGCGCCCACGTCGACACGATCGCGGCGGCGTTCGCGTGCGACCTCACGCGGGTGGCGACCTTGATGATCGGCGGCTCGGGCAGCACGCGGCGCTACGGCTGGGTCGGCGTCGACGAGGACTTCCACGAGATCGCGCACAACAGCAGCGACAACGCCTACGAGAAGCTGCTCGCGATCAATCAGTGGCACGGCGAGACGTTCGCGTACCTGCTCGGGAAGCTCGACGCGATCCCGGAGGACGACGGCACGGTGCTCGATCACACGGTCGTGCTCTGGACCAACGAGCTCGGGCTGCAGCCCTTCGGGCACGCGCGGAGCTCGGTGCCGATCGTGCTCGCGGGCGGCACCGACGTGCTGCGCAGCGGCCGCTTCCTCGATCTCTCGGGCGCGCACTACCACGACCTGCTGCTCACGCTCGCGCGCGCGATGGGCATGGAGGTCGAGACCTTCGGCACCGAGGGCCGCACGCCGATCTCGACGCTGCTCGCGTGATCGAGTCCGTGCGCGCGGGCGTCATCCATCATCGGCTCGCCCGCTCCGGGCCCTTCCGTCCACGCGCTTCGCGCGCTCCCGTACGGGCCCTCCGGGGGCGAGCACTCCTGTAGGGGTCAGGTCGCGGTGGCGGTGTGGGCGCCGTTGGTCGGCGGCACGCGCTCTTCGGTCGAGGCGAGGCCGAGCTCGTCGAGGGGATCGCCGCTCCAGAGCTGGCCGCGCGCCATGTGGCTCCACATCCGCAGATCCGATACGAACGACCAGAGCGGGTACTGGAAGGTCGCGGGGCGGTTCTTCTCGATGCCGAAGTGACCGGCCCACGCGCACGCGTACGCGAACGCGACGCCCGCCGGAAAGATCACCGGCGACGCCAGCGCCGGGAGCGCGACCATCGCGGCGATGTGTCCGAGCGCGGGCTTGTCGCTCTCGCCCTTCTTCGTGCCGTGCGCCGCGAGCGCGGCGAAGCCGGCCATCGCGGCGGGGAACGTCAGCGGCGCCGTGATCGCCGCGCCGGCACACGCCGCCATCCACCCGGTGGTCCCGACGAAGTGCAGCCGCCGCGACGTGGGGTTGCGGTGCTCTCCCAGGTAGTGGGCCCAGAACTCTTCGTACGACTGGATGCGCTCGGTGCTCATGAGAGAGAGGGTACCCGCGCGCAGCGCCGCGCGCTGCCTCTGCTTCCGGACCGTCGGCCGCGCGCCTTGGATTCCGCGGCCGAGGTGCTCACGTGGGGTCCGTGAGGCGTGGTCACAGCGCGGCGAGCGGCGCACGGGCGACCGATGCGCTCGCGCTGATCGCGCTGATCACCGTGACGGCAGCGACGCCGCTCGCGCGCGCTCAGACGTCGGC
>JALYRN010000893.1 GCA_030855295.1 Myxococcota bacterium
GATCGCGGACGGCGCAGCGCCGCGCACCCGCAGCGCGATCGAGTATCTGCGCCGGCAGGGCGGCAAGCGCCTGCGGCCGCTGGTGGTGCTCGCGAGCACGCGCGCGTGCGGCGGCGATCCCGAGTGGTCGGTGCGCGAGGCGGCGCTGGTGGAGTGGCTCCACCAGACCTCGCTCGTGATCGACGATGTCCTCGACGGCGCGACGCTGCGACGCGGCGGCCCGACGCTCCACCACGCCACCAGCGTCCCGTTCGCGACCGGCGTCGCGCTGCAGCTCCTGTCGCGCCTCGCGTCGTCGGCGCGCGATCTGCCCGAGAGCGGCCGCGTGCTGTTCGCAGAGGCGGCGGCGACGCTCGCCGACGGCGAGTGGTCGGAGATGCGCCACACCGGCGACCCGACGCTCTCGCTCACCGAGTACCACCGCATCGTCGAGGCGAAGACCGCGCGCCTCTTCTCGGCCGCCGCCGCGCTGGGCGGGCTCGCCGCGGGCGCTCCCCCGGCGCACGTACGAGCGCTGTCGCGGTCGGGACGGGAGGCCGGGCTCGCGTTCCAGATCGTCGACGATCTGCTCGATCTCGTCGGCGACGAGCGCGATCTCGGCAAGCGTCCCGGCACCGATCTGCGCGCGCGCAAATGCACGCTTCCGATCCTGTTGCTGCGCGACGCGAGCGACGCGGCCGAGCGCGTGCACCTCGAGGCGCTGGTGCGCGGCGAGCGCGCGGTCGACGACGCCGAGATCGCTCGGCTCTGCGCGCGGGTACGAGACCTCGGGATCGACGCACGCTGCCGCGAGCGCGCGCAGTCCCACCTCGCGCGCGCGCTGGCCGAGCTCGAGCGCCTGCCCGATCGCGAGGGAGCGCGCGTGCTCGCCGAGCTCTTCGGCCGCTGCGTGGAGCGCGATCGATGACGCGCCGCTGCGTAGAGCGCGATCGATGACCCGGCTGGCGGCGAGCACCGCGGCGCGCGATCGGTTCGGCTGGTCGGTCTTCGAGCTCTTCGAGCGGCTGATCGGGTTCGGCGCGTCGATGGCCGCGATCCTCGGGTGCTACGGCGCGTCGAAGATCGGTCCGATCAGCGCGTATCGCCTGCTGCCGCTGACCGCGCTCGACGAGGCGATCCCGTACCTGCCGTGGACGGTGTGGATCTACGGCACCGCGACCTGGGCGTGCTTCTTCGCGTGGGCGCTGGTGCCGAGCCGGCTCGAGGCGCGGCGGCTCTGGGCGTCGATCGCGCTCGCGGCGATCGCGTGCTGCGTGATCTTCATCGCGTTCCCGACCACGTATCCGCGATCGTTCTTCCCGACGCCCGCGGACGGCTCGGCGACCGCGCTCGAGCTCGCCGAGCTGCGCGCCGCCGACACGGCCGCGAACTGCCTGCCGTCGCTGCACGTGGCGCTCGCCGCGGTGATGGCGCTCTCGGGGATCTCGTTCCCGCTCGGGCGCCGCGCCCACCGCGCGCTGGTCGTCGTGTGCGTGGGCTGGGCGTCGCTGGTCGCGATCTCGACGCTCACGGTGAAGCAGCACTACATCGTCGACGTGCCGAGCGGCGCGGCGGTCGGCGCGCTCGCCTGGTGGACGGCGCGGCGCGCGATCCGAGGCGATGTCGCGCCGATCTGGGCGCGGCTCGGCCGACCGCTCTCGCTGTCGCTCGCGGCCGATCGCGACGCGGTCGCGAAGCTGCGCGCGCAGGTCGCGGCGCAGCCCTGGACGCTCGACGAGATCGCGTGGCCCGAGAAGCCGCTGCGCCCGCTCTCGCCGCTGATGGAGCGCCTGCTGAACGAGGTGATCTACATCGAGGAGATCGCGCGGCTCAACTTCGAGCTGCTGCGCGACGCGAGCGCCGATGACGACCTGCGCTTCCTCTACGATCGCTTCGCAGACGACGAGCGACGCCACGCCGACGCGCTCCGGCGCGTGCTGCGCGCGCACGGCGGTCGGCTGCAGCCGCCGGGGCTCGGCAACGCGCTGGTGCTCGCGCAATTCGATCGGCTCGACGCGGCGTCGGACGCGGACGCGATGTTGGTCGCGCTCTCGACGCCGGTGTTCGAGACCTTCCTCGACGCCGGCACCATCCCGTTCCTGCGCTCGCACCCCGAGATCCGCGGCGCGCTCTTCGGCGAGCTGGAGACGCGCATCAGCCGCGACGAGCGCGCGCACCTCGCGCTGAACTGGATCGTCACGCGCCACCTCGCGCGCACCTCGAGCACGCGCCGCGGCCTGCGCTGGCTGCTCAACCCGATGATCTTCCGCGGCATCTTCGCGGTGCCGTTCATGTCGCTCGACGTGTACGCGCTCGCGTATCGCCTGGGCTTCGACTTCCGCTCGTTGCTGCCGGCGTTCGGTCGGCTGTGGCGCATGCATCGGCGCGTGCCGGAGCTCGCGTCGTTCGCGCCGTGGTGGGTGTACCGGCTCTTCGTCGCGAGCGGCGTGATCGCGACGACGACCGTGCTCGCGCTGCACCGCGGCGGGCTGGTGATGGGCGCGCTCTGGACCACGTTCAGCCGCGTGATGCGCGCGGTGGCGCGGGTGCTCTTCGGCGCGGGGCTGCTCGAGCGGCGATCGCTGCCTCGCGCGCCGTGACCCCTCGGCCGCTGCGGCTGTACTTTCGCCGCACACACGGAACGTCTGCTAACGTCTGCGCTGCTCGCGCGGGCGGGCGAGGATGGACGAGATGAACCGTAGCTTGCACTCATCGACACGCGGGCTCGCGCTCGCGAGCTTCCTCTTGGGGTTCGGCGCGGGCTGCGGTGGCCCAGCTCCTGGCGATCCCGACGCCGGCGCGATCGCAGACGGAAGCGACGCGTCGATCCCCGTCGACGCGAGGCCCGGCCTCGACGCGACGATCGACGACGACGCCGGCCCCGACGCGACGATCGAGGACGCTGGTGACGGCGACGCGTGCGTCGTGACGACGTGCGAGGCGCTCGGCGTCGACTGCGGCGAGGTCGACGACGGCTGCGGCACGTCGCTCGACTGCGGCACCTGCGCCGACCCCGACACCTGCGGCGGGGGCGGCATGCCGAACCTGTGCGGCTGCACGCCGACCACCTGCGGCGCCGAGGGCGCCGACTGCGGCACGATCGACGACGGCTGCGGCGGCTCGCTCGAGTGCGGCTCCTGCACCGCACCCGACGTCTGCGGCGGTGGCGGCGCGGCGAACGTGTGCGGCGAGGAGGTCTGCGTCCCGACGACCTGCACCGCCGCGGGCGCCGACTGCGGCACGATGTCCGATGGCTGCGCGACGACGCTCGACTGCGGCTCGTGCACCGCGCCCCAGACCTGCGGCGGCGGCGGCGCAGCCAACGTGTGCGACTGCACGCCGACGACGTGCGGCACCGAGGGCGCGGACTGCGGGATGATCGACGACGGCTGCGGCGGCTCGCTCGCGTGCGGGT
>JALYRN010000894.1 GCA_030855295.1 Myxococcota bacterium
GGCCCGCGCTCGGCGCGCGCGAGACGGCGGACGGCGGCGTGGAGGTGCGCGTCGCGTCCTCGCGCGCGACGCGCGTCGAGGTCGCGCTCTTCGACGTGCCTTTCGGGGCGACCGAGCGACTTCGCGTGCCGCTCGCGCGCGACGGCGATCGATGGACTGTGCGGGTGACGGCGGGCGAGCTCGAGGCGGCCGGGCTCGTGGCGCCGCGCTACTACGGACTGCGCGTGTTCGGTCCGAACTGGCCGTACGACGCGGCGTGGGAGCCCGGCAGCGACGCCGGGCGCATCGCGGACGTCGACGACGACGGCAACCGCATGAACCCGAACAAGCTGCTCCTCGATCCGTACGCGCTCGAGCTGAGCCACGATCCGATCACCGACGCGCACCGCGACTACGGCGTGTTCCGCACCGACGCGGCGAACCGCGCGCGAGACTCGGGCCCGTTCGCGCCGAAGGGCGTCGTATTCGACTGCGAGCCGGCAGCGAGCGTCGGTCCTGCGCGCGCGTTCCGCGACGAGATCGTCTACGAGGTGCACGTCCGCGGGCTGACCATGCAGGACGAGACCGTGCCCGCGGCGGAGCGCGGCACCTACGCCGGCGCCGCGCGACGCGCGCCCTACCTGAGGCAGCTCGGCGTCACCGCGATCGAGCTGCTGCCGCTGCACGAGACGCCGAACGACCAGAACGATCTCGCGCCGGGCTCGCCCGACGGCGACAACTACTGGGGCTACTCGTCGCTCTCGTTCTTCGCGCCCGACCGCCGATACGCCGCCGATCGCAGCGCCGGCGGACCGACGCGCGAGCTCCGCGCGATGGTCGATGCGTTCCATCGCGAGGGCATCAAGGTCTACGTCGACGTCGTCTACAACCACACGGCCGAGGGCGGTGCGTCGGGCGACGCCGCGACGCTGCTCTCGTGGCGCGGCCTCGACAACGCCGGCTTCTACGAGCTCGGCCGCGATCCGCGCACCTACGTCAGCAGCAACGGCGTGGGGCCGAACTTCAACACGCAGAGCGCGCTCGGCGCGGATCTCGTGCTCGCGTCGCTGCGCTACTGGCACGAGCAGCTCGGCGTCGACGGGTTCCGTTTCGACCTCGCGCCGGTGGTCGCGAATGGTTGCGCGCGCAACTGCTACACGTTCGAGCGCGATGGCATCCTGGTGCGCATCGCCGAGGAGCTGCCGGCGCGCGCTGGCGACGGCGGGGCGGGCGTCGATCTGATCGCCGAGCCCTGGGGCGCGGTGGGCGAGGCCTACCAGCTCGGGAATTTCCCGGCTGGCTGGTCGGAGTGGAACGATCGCTTCCGCGACGCGGTGCGCCGGGATCTCAACCGTCTCGATCGCGAGGTCACGACGCCGCGCGAGCTGCTGCGCAGGTTCTCGGGGAGCCCCGATCTGTTCGCCGACGACGGGCGGCCGCCGGCCGCGAGCGTGGCGTTCGTCGTCGCGCACGACGGCCTGACGCTGCACGACCTCTTCCGGTACGACCGGAAGAACAATGCGCAGGCGTGGCCGTACGGGCCCTCGGACGGCGGCACCGACGGCGATCTCGCGTGGAGCCACACCGGCGATCCCACCCGGCAGGCGACGGTCACGCGCACCGCGCTCGCGCTGCTCGCACTCTCGGCGGGCGTGCCGATGATCACGGGCGGCGACGAGCTCGGCCGCACGCTGCGCGCCAACAACAACCCGTACAACCTCGACTCGGTCGCGAATTGGATCGACTGGTCGTCCGGCGACGCGGCGCTGACGGAGTACACGTCGCGCCTCTTCGCGTTCCGCGCCGCGCACCGCGCGCTGCGCCCGGCGTTCCACTGGGCCGTGTTCGGCGATCGCGACGGCGACGGCCTCACCGAGGTGCGCTGGATGCGCGACGACGGCCGCTTCGTCGACGACGGCTACCTCGACTCGCCGTCGATGCACTTCCTCGCGTGGCAGCTCGACGGCGACGAGCTCGGCGACGACGCAGCGTCGATCTTCGTGGCGTACAACGGCTGGAGCGGCGCGATCACGGCGACGCTGCCGGATGCGCCGCCCGGGACCGACTGGCACCTCGCGATCGACACCTCGCCCGCCGGCGCGTCGTTCGAGCACGTCACGACCGAGGGCCCGATCGCCGCAGCGAGCCGATCCGTGGCGTCATGCAGCGTCGTCGTGCTGGTCGCGCGCTGAGCCCGCAGGAGTGCTCACGCCGACCCGTCCGGGCTGCGCCGCGCGAGAGGTCGTCGTCATCACACCGAGGCGCCGCGTCGCCGCGTGGACCGAGAACCTCGCGGTAGCGCGCAGCGAGCTCGAGGTCATGAGCAACGTGCGCGCGCCGATGGTGCCGGTGTTCATGGCGTTCGGTCGGTACGTCCTCGGCGAGCTCGGCGACGCCGCCTACGATGGGGCGGTGAGCGAGCAGCTCGCGGCGAACGGAAGAGCGCGCTGCGGCGATGTGGACGGTGTGAGTGGGTCCGCGAGGGATCGAGAGGCGGCGCACGTCTCGCGCACGGCCCGAGGCTGCGCGCTACGGCGCGGTGGACGTCTGGCTCCCAGGGCGCGCGGAGCGCGGTCCTCACGGGTCGTGGAGCGGACCGCTCACGGCGCCGGTGTCGCCGCGGAAGTGAACGTCGTACAGCGGCAGCGCGGGTGCGAGGTGGCGGAGCGTCGCGGCGAGCTGGCGCGCGGCGAGCGCGTCGAGCGCGTCGACGTAGCGCCGATCGTCGACGGTTCCGTCGACCAGCTCGTCGCGGTGCTCGAGCAGGAACGCGCCGTTCTCGTGGCGCACGTAGCGGCTCACCTCGGGGTGCACCACGAAGAGCTCGACGCCGTGCGCATGCGGAGCGAACGTCGGGATGCGCGTGTACGCGTGCACCCCGTGCTCCAGATGGACCCGCACCACCGCGGTCTCGCGGTGCTCGCCCTCGAGCACCACGAAGCGCAGCGTCTCGGGGCGCTCCCAACCTCGACGGAACGCGGCGCGCAGCACCGCCTCCGTGAGCGCGCGCCGCGCGCCGTACTCGCCCGGATGCTCGAGCATCGTGCGCAGGTGCCCGCAGCCGACCGCGTCGGGCGCGATCAGATGCGCCACCAGCGCATCCTCGAGCGCGACCGGTGGATGCCGGACCATCGCCTCGATCGCGCGGCGGTCCTCGAGCTGCGCGTGCACCGCCGCGAACCGCGGATCCGCGCGCAGCCGCTCGCCCAGGCGCGAGAGCGCGTGCACGTCGGAGTGAACGTAGAAGCGTCCGAACGACGCGACGTATTCGTCGAAGATCGCCGGCACGCGCGCGAGGTCGATCGGCCGCCCCGCCGCCTGCTCGAGCGCCGCGAGCGCGAGCACGAGCTCGCCGGCGTCGCCTCCCGGCGTGCCGACGACGGGGCTCTCGTCGCGCCCGTCGATGCACGCC
>JALYRN010000895.1 GCA_030855295.1 Myxococcota bacterium
GGGCCGAGGGGCGCATGCCCGAGGGCGCCGACGTGGGCGCCGCGATCACCGCCGCGCTCGCCGCGCGATGAGCGCGCCGGCGATCGGCGCGGCTTCGTTCGTATAGAATCGGCGCCGTGACCCTGGCGGCCGAATCGGCGATCGCGCTCGGCTCGCCTCCGCGCGCCGCGTCACCTGCCCGAGATCGGAGGGCCGAGCTGATCGAGCTCTCGCTCGTCGGCGGCGCGACGCTCGTGCTCTTCCCGCTCTCGTGGTGGCTCCGCGCGTACGTCGGCCTCGATGCGTCGGCGCTCGCGGTCGGCTTCGTGATGTTCCACGCGGCCCACGTCATCAACGATCCTCACTTCTGCGTGACGTACCTGCTGTTCTACGAGGACGCGCGGAGGCGCGCGTTCGGCGCCGACATCGAGCCCGCGCAGCGCGCGCGATGGATCGTCGCGGGCGTCGTCGTGCCGGTGGTGCTCGTCGGCTGGGCGATCGCCGCGCTGTCGCTGCGCTCCGCGCAGACGCTGGGCTGGATGGTGCAGCTGATGTTCCTGCTCGTCGGCTGGCACTACGTGAAGCAGGGCTTCGGCGTGCTGACGGTGCTCTCGGCGCGGCGCGACGTGCGGTTCAGCGCGACCGAGCGCCGGACCGTCCTCGCGCACTGCTACGCGGCGTGGGCGTACGCGTGGTCGAGCCCGAGCACGGCCGCCGGCGAGTTCGTCGAGCGAGGCGTCGTCTACTGGGCCGTCGCGCGCCCGCCCTGGCTCGAGCTGGTCGCCGGCGCGGCGCTCGCGGCCAGCACGGTCGCGCTGCTCGCGATGCTCGGCGCGAAGTGGCGGCGCGAGCGGAAGCTGGCGCTCGGGCCGCTCGCGGCGTTCCTGATCACGGTGTGGTCGTGGACGATCTACTCGAGCATCGACCCGCTCGTGCAGTACATGATCCCGGCGCTGCACTCGATCCAGTACCTCTACTTCGTCGGCCTGATGAGGCGCGGCCAGGCGCGCGAGGCCGAGGCGGCATCGCCGTTCGGCCCGCGGGTGCGCACCCGGCTCCTCGTCCTCGCGCTCAGCGCGGTCGCGCTCGGCTGGTTCCTCCTCCGCGGCGCGCCCGCGTTCCTCGATGGGCTCGCGCGGCGCGACCAGACCGCCGACGCGCTCGGCGCGACTCCCTTCTTCGCCGCGTTCTTCGTGGTGATCAACCTCCACCACTACTTCATGGACAACGTGATCTGGCGACGCGAGAACCCCGACGCCCGCCACCTGCGAGCGGACTGACATCGCGAGCCATGTGGAACGTGCTCAGGACTCGCGCTGCTCCATCAGGTTCCACTTCGTCGCGCGGCCCCAGATCACGACGACGTTGATGATCAGCACCAGGTTGGCCAGCGACTCGAAGGGCCACGCGTACGCCGGCCAGATCGCGCCGAGCACGAACACGATCGCGTACGCGAGCGCCGCCGGCCACACCCTGCGGTCGAGCGTCTCGACCGCGACTGCCGAGCAGAACGCATACAGCAAGAGCACCAGGGGGCGCGTCGCCTCGTAGCTGATCCCGAGCCGGTACGTCAGCGCGAACAGCACGAACTGTGCGACCAGCACCGCGAAGATCGTTCGCACGAACGCGCGGTTCAGCGCGCTGCGCGCCAGCTCCTCGCGCGCGCGATACCCGAGCACGGCGGCGACCAGCACGAGCAAGCTCGACGAGAGCATCGGCATGCGCTGATCGACGTTCGGATCGTTGCGCTCGAGCACGAACCCGACCCACGGCAGCGCGAGCCAGAGCACGCCGAGCACGCCGCTCACGACCACGCGGGATCGTCGCCCGACCGCCGGATCGAGATCGCGCTCGAGCGCCGCGCGCGCAGCCCGCTCGCGCTCCTTCGCGTCCTGCGCCTCGCGCACCCGCCTCACGAGCGGCTCGGGCGCGCCCGGCAGCTCGGCGAGCAGGAGCGCGGCCGCCCGCGGATCGTCCTGCTCGAGCTCGACGTGCACCATCAGCGTGATCGCGCGGTGCAGCCCCTCTCTCGCGATCGCGTTGTCGCTCCAGATCCGGAGCGCCTCGCGGAAGCCGAACCGACACTCGCCGAACAGGTGATAGAGGCGCAGCCGCGCGCTCGACGCGGACTCGGCCGACGCGCTGTTGCGCCGCTCCGCCTCGAGCTCGTGCAGGCGCAGCTCCGCGTCCGCGGCGAGCTTGAGCGAGCCGCGGTGCTCGAGGAACCCAGCGAGCGCGAGACGGAGCTGCTCCGCGCTCTCGAAGCGCTCGTGCACCTCCCGGTGCATCGCCCTCTGGATGATCGACGCCAGCTCGGGCAGCGTCCCTTCCGGGAGCGCGGGCTCCGACTTCGCGACGCTCGCGAGCACCTGCATCAGCGAGCTGCCGCCGTGCGGGGGCTCGCCCGCGATCACGTGGTACAGCATCGCGCCGAGCAGGTAGACGTCGGTCTGCGGCGAGAGGAGCCAGGGCGAGCCGCCGAGCATCTCGGGCGCCATGTACGCCGGCGTCCCTGCCATGTCGTTCGACTCGATCGCGAGCGGCAGCCGCCCGCTGCCGTCGTCTCGGAGCGCGACGGCGATGCCCCAGTCGAGCACGTAGACCTCGCCGAACTCACCGAGCATCACGTTGTCCGGCTTGAGATCGCGATGGATGATCCCGCGGCTGTGCGCGAACCGGATCGCGTTGCACACCTGCATCAAGATCCGGATGTTCCACTCGAGCGCGTCGTGCGCACCGAAGCGATCGCGGATCGCAGCGGGCGATGCCATCAGCGCGGACCACGGCTCGCCGGTGATCTTCTTGAGCACGATGCGCGGGTTGCCCGCCGCGTCGAGCGAGAGGTCGTAGATCGGCACCACGTTCGGGTGCTCGAGCGCGCCCGTGATCCACGCCTCGCGCAGCAGCCGCAGCGTCGCGGCGTCACCGCGCGCGTTCTCCTTGATCGACTTGAGCGCGACCTCGCGCCCCAGCGAGACCTGCGTGGCGGCGTGGACGATCCCCATCCCGCCTTGCCCGAGCGTGCGGTGGATCTCGAGCTCGTTGCTGCTCGGCGAGAGCGACCGCAGCAGCTCGAGCGCGCGCGGCTCCCGCTCCGGGATCGACGCCGGCGTGATCGTCTCGTTCGGCGCGTGGCGGAGCGTGCGCGCCGACTCGAGCAGCGCGTCCATGTCGACCACCAGCGTGCCCTCGCTCCGTTCGGCCACCATCGCGTCCGCAGCGTACCGCACCACCACGGCGCCCATCCCGTGGCCCGCGCGCTCGGCTATGGCGCCGGGCCGCGGTCGCGCTCGTCGGCCCAGACGTCGTCGTCGGGCACCGACTCCGGGGACCGGGCGTCGTACTCCGCGAGGCGCGCGCGCTCGGACCAGAGCCACCACGCGACTGCCGCCACGCCGCCCGCCATCGCGA
>JALYRN010000896.1 GCA_030855295.1 Myxococcota bacterium
CTCGAGCCGCACCTCTACGAGCGCGTCGGGCCCGACGCCGTGCGGCACGCGTTCCGCGTCGCGTCGAGCCTCGACTCGATGGTCGTCGGTGAGCCGCAGATCCTCGGTCAGGTGAAGGAGGCGTATGCCGCCGCCACCGAGGCGGGCGTCGTCGGTGGCCTGCTCGGGCGCTGCTTCACGAAGGCGCTCGCGGTCGCGAAGCGCGTCCGGCACGAGACCGGGATCGCGTCGGGCTCCGTCAGCGTGAGCTCGATCGCCACCGATCTCGCGCGCAAGATCTTCGGCGATCTCGACGGCAAGCGCGTGCTCCTGATCGGCGCCGGCAAGATGGGCGAGTCGGCCGCGAAGCACCTGCGCAAGCAGGGCGCGCAGCTCTTCGTGCTCAACCGCAGCCGCGAGCGGGCGTTCGAGCTCGCGAACGCGTGCGGTGGGCAGCCGCGCACGCTCGCCGAGCTGCCGAGCGAGCTCGCGGCGGCGGACGTCGCGATCGCGTCGACGTCGAGCGATCGCTTCGTCGTGACGCGCGAGCTGATGAAGGAGGTCGTGCGGGCGCGGAAGTACCGGCCGCTCTTCTTGATCGACATCGCGGTGCCGCGGAACGTCGATCCGCGCGTCGGCCAGATGGAGAACGTCTTCGTCTACGACGTCGACGATCTCCAGAAGGTCGCGAACGAGAACCTCAGCGCGCGCAAGCGCGAGGCCGAGCACGCCGAGCGCATCGTCGAGATCGAGGCCCGCACGTTCGAGGAGTGGCGCCGCGGGCTCGACCTCAAGCCGATCATCGTCGGGCTGCGCCGGCACGTGCGCGAGGTGCTCGCCGCCGAGCTCGAGCGCACGATGCCGCGGCTGAGCGGGGACGCCGCGCGCGATCGCGCCGCGCTCGAGCGTATGCTCGACGCCGCGACCAGCAAGCTGCTGCATCAGCCGCTGACGGAGCTCAAGCGCGCCGGTGAGGTCGGGGATCAGCACATGATCCACGCCATCCAGAAGCTGTTCCCGGTCGAGCGCGCCGAGGGCGAGCCCGCGAGCGCGGCCGCGGAGCCCGCGATCGCGGTCGCGGCGCCCGTGCTCGAGAAGAGCAAGCTCGGCTCCTGAGCCCACAGGAGTGCTCGCCCCGGAGGGCGCAGGTCGCTCGGAACATGAGAGAGCGAGGCGTCCGCGCCACGATTCCGGCTGCTCGGGGGTGCTCGCGTGCGGCGGGGTGCCGCGTCGCGAACGACCCCGGTTGGGCGTCTTTTCGAGGGGACTATTCGACCGAGGAGGGTGCAGAAGAGGAGACGGACGATGAAACAGCATCTCGTGGCGCTCACGGCGCTCGCGCTCGCGTGCGCCTCGTGCGGCGGCGGCGCCGATCGAGAACCGAGCCGCGAGGTCGCGGGCAAGGCCGACGAGGCCGGCGGCGAGACGCTCGCCGAGACCTCGCGGGTGGACGGCGCGACGCGACCGGCACGACCGGACGACCTCTCGCTCAACGCGTTCGGCCCGACGCCGATCGGACCGCTCCCGCCGGAGCGCGCCGACGAGTATGCGATCCACGTCGCGATCGCGAACGCGAGCGAGGATCCGATCACGCTCGGGACGCTGCGGCTCCACGCGTCGGTGTATCGCGACGGACTGCTCGTCCAGGGCTGCGGCGACGCGTCGCCGGAGCTGGTCGAGGGCGCGCCCGACGTGCTCGGTCCGGGGATGTCGATGCTGGTCGCGCAGCCGATGCCGTGCGGGCTCACGGAGCCGGGCGACTACGAGGTGGTCTCGGTCGTCATGGTCGGCGCGCCGCCGGGCGCGACGCGCATGGATCCGGCGCTTCGGCTCCAGCGCTCGGTGGCGATGCCGGTGCGGGTCGATCCGAGCATGCCGCCCTATCGCATGCAGGAGGCGCCGGCGCCGGAGACGCCCTGAGCGCGCTCTCTCGCGCGGGCGGCGTGGCTTGGCCGCGCCGGTGGAGGTCTGCCACAGTGGCGCGCGATGAAGCTTCGCATCGCCACGCGCCGCTCGCCGCTCGCGCTCGCTCAGACGCGCTGGGTCGCCGCGAGGATCCACGAGCACTCGCCGGGGCTCGAGATCGAAGAGGTCACGCTGGTCACCGAGGGTGATCGCGTGCTCGACGTGCCGCTCGCGAAGATCGGCGGCAAGGGGCTCTTCGTCACCGAGGTCGAGGCGGCGCTGCAGGACGGGCGCGCCGACATCGCGGTGCACTCGATGAAGGACGTGCCGGAGTCGCTCGCGCCGGGGATGGACCTCCTCTGCATCCCGGAGCGCGAGGCGCCGCACGACGTGATCGTCACGCGCGACGGCGAGGGCTTGTTCGATCTGGTCGCGGGCACGCGCGTCGGGACGTCGTCGCTGCGCCGCGCGGTGCAGCTGCACGCGGCCCGCAACGATCTGGCGTTCACGGTGCTGCGCGGCAACGTCGGCACGCGCCTGCGCAAGCTCGACGAGGGTGAGTACGGCGCGATCGTGCTCGCGCACGCCGGGCTGCTGCGGCTCGGGCTCGACGTCGATCGGCACGTCTCGGTGTTGCCGGTCGACGTGTCGATCCCGGCGATCGGGCAGGGCGCGCTCGGCATCGAGGGGCGCTCCGACGATCTGCGGCTGCGCGCGCTGCTCGCCGCGCTCGAGCACGGGCCGACGCGCATCGCCGTCGAGGCGGAGCGAGCGTGCCTCGTGCACCTGCACGGCAGCTGCAGCACGCCGCTCGCGGCGTACGCGCGCAACGAAGAGGGCGCGCTGCAGATCGACGGGATGGTCGGCGCGCTCGACGGCGGGTCGATCGTGCGCGCGGCCGTGCAGGACTGGATCGGCGCCTCCGGGGAGCACGCGATCGCGACCGCGCGTCGCCTCGGTCGGGATCTCGCCGAGAGCCTGCTCGGGCAGGGCGCTCGAGCGCTGATCGACGAGGCGCGCACCTCGAGCGATCCGTACGCGCACGGCCTCTACTCGTACTGACGTCTCGTCCGCACGCGCGCCGTGCTCGTCGGATCCTCACTGTGCTCGTCGCTTCACGGTGCGTGCTGCGGCTGGCACAGCGTGCCGCGAGATCTCGCGGATTTCACCGGTGGAATTGCGGGCACGAAAGCTGCTCATCGGCCGCACGTCGGGGTATCGTCCTCCCGAAGAGATCGCCCCAGAGGTGTCCATGCGCGCTCGTTCGATCGTCCTGCCGCTGCTGATCGCGGCGCTCTCCTCCGCGACCGTCGCGTCCGCGCAGACGACCGCTCCGCCTCCACCTCCGCCGGGCAGCTACGCGGTCACGGTCGCGCTCGACGACGTGCTCATGCCGCTGCTCGCCGCGGCGGAGCAGGACGTGGCCGAGGGACGCCCCGCGCTCGCGCTGGCGCGCGCGCAGATGGTGCTCGAGGTCGCGGCCCAGACGTCGCCGCTCCGCGTG
>JALYRN010000897.1 GCA_030855295.1 Myxococcota bacterium
GCAGCGCGCCGAGCGCCGCCAGCGCGCGTCGACGCTTCCGCGCGGGCGGCGTCGCGCCAGTCGCGTCGTCGGTCATCAGAACGCCTCACCGATCGTGAGGTGGATCGCGCCCGGGAACTCGACCACGCCGAGGTTCACCGTCGGATCGGGCCGGCACTCGAACTGGACCTGATCGCTGCAGGCGGGGACGCGCGGATCGGTTCCGCCGATGTACTGCAGCTCGTCGGGCAGGCGGAACGCCATGTCGAAGCGCAGCGGTCCGATGATCGTGCGGTAGCGCAGGCCCCAGCCGAACGCGAAGTTCAGGATGTCGAAGCGCATCTCCGAGCGCGACACGTTGCCGACGTCGGCGAAGAGCACGAGCCCGATCTCGGGCGTCACCGGGATGCGCAGCTCGACCGAGCCCTCCCAGCGGAAGCGCCCGCCGGAGACGATGATCGCCTGGTTCGGCCCCTGCCCGCCTCCGGGCAGCGGGCGCCGCTCCACCTCGCGCCGGTAGACCTCGCCCATCAGCCCCGGCGGGAAGCCGCGGTTGGAGATCGAGCCGCCGCCCTGGAGCTGCTGCGAGAGCGGGCCGAGCTCGTCGAGATCGTAGATGCTGCTCTCGCGGAGCTCGTCGCTGGTGTCGCCGATGAACATCGCGCCCACGCCGAAGCGCATCGCGAGGACGAGCCCGAGCCCGAGCGGCACGTAGCCGCGCGCTTCCGCCGTGATCCGGAAGTAGTTCCAGGTCGAGACCGGCACGACGCCCGCCTCCTGCAGCCCCAGCGCGAAGAACGCACCCTCCTGCGGATTGCGCGGATCGTCGCGCAGGTCGAGCGTGGCGTTCTGCTCGAGGAAGAGCACGCGCGTGGTCTGGTACTGCGAGTCGAGGCGCAGCCCCTGGTACTGCACCGGGATGAACAGGTTTCCGCGCACCGCGCTCGAGATGTAGAGCCGCCCGTCGAAGAAGGTGCGCTCGAGACCGACGCGTCCGTCGAGCTCGTGGCGGAAGAAGCCGTAGAGCGGGATGGGGCCGTAGTCGTGCTGGATCGACGCGAAGAGCGCGGTGCGAGGCTCGAGGAACGCGGGCCAGCGCACGCCCAGCGAGATGCGGTTGCCGAGGCTGGGGCCGAGCCCGCTGCTGCTGTCGACGCCGGGGAACTGCGCCGGGAAGATCAGGCGCGGGCGCTCCTCGATGCGCAGGCGGAGCATGTCGCCGAGCAGGTTGCGCCACTCGGCGACGACCAAGAGGTGGATGTCCCACTGCTGCAGCGCCTGCTGGTTGATCGTGGCGCCGCCCGCGGTCGGCGTGCCGAAGCCGAGCGTGTCCCCGGCCTGCAGACCGACGCCGAGACCGATCCGCTCGAGGCGCCCCGGCGCGACGCGCACGTCGAGGTCGACCGCGCGCGTGCCCTCGGCGACGGAGGTCGGACCCTCGAGGCAGTACGGCGGCTGCGGGGGAGCATCGGCGCCGCGCTCGGCGGCGACCTCGGCGGCCTCTTCGGCCATCGCTTCGCTCTCGACCTCGGCCTCGGCGTCGGCCTCGGCCTCGGCCTCGGGGTCCGGCGCGGCGTCGGGGTTGGGCTCGGGGTCAGGATCGGCGTCGGCATCGGGCGCCGCGTCGGCGGCGGCCTCGACCTCGGCGACCGTCTCGGGATCGACGCCTTCACCGGGCTCGGCGCCGGGCGCGCGGCCCTCGGCGTCCTCCAGCGTGCGGTGGCGGATCTCGACCGACGAGAGCGTGCCGAGCGCGAAGATCGCGCGCTGCGCCTCCTCGATCGCGCTGATGCTGAACGGCGTCCCGGGCGAGAGGAACGTCGCGTTCATGATCGTCGCGGGGGGCAGCTCGCCGTATCCCGTGACGCAGATGCGGCCGAGCACCGCGCGCGGGCCGGTCTCGATCTGGAAGAGGAGGAACGCCTCGTGGCGCTCGGTGTTGATCTTCACCTCGCCGTCGACGCGCGCATCGGGGTACGCGTTCTCGGCGAGCGTCCGCACCATCGAGCGCTTCGTCTCCTCGAAGAGCGCCTCGTCGAAGCGGTTGCCGTGCCGCAGCAGCAGCGCCTCGCGGAGCCGGGCGCGCAGCCCGGGATCGATCTCCTGCTCGCCGCGGATCGAGATCCGCTCGACGAGCACGGGCTCGCCCTCCTCGACCGTGAACGAGACGCGCACCTCGCAGCCGCGCGTCGGATCGGCGAGGCACGCCGCCTGGCTCGCGTCTTCTTCGGCGACCGCCTCTCCGAGCGCCTCGGTCGGCATGACGCGGCTCTCGACGACGTGGCCCTCGTAGTAGCCGCGCGCCCGGAGCCAGCGCTCGACGCGGAGGACGTCGCGCTCGAACACGCTCGCGTCGAAGAGCGGCCACTCGGTCCACGGCCACGAGAAGAGATCGAGGCGCCATCGATCGGAGTCGAAGGGCGGGTCACCGCACGTCAGCGCGGAGCTCGCGCCGAAGTCGAAGCCGAGCTGCGATCGCTCCTGGGTACCGAGGCAGGCGCGGAGCGCCGCCTCGTCGAGATCGTCGAGCCCTTCGATCTGCACGTCGGCGACGCCGTAGCGGCCGTTGGGGATCACGCCGACGCTGAGCTCGAGCGAGATCGACACGCCGAGCGTCAGGATGAAGTCGGGTCCGCCGCCGCGCGTCGACTCGCCGTCGCCGAAGAGCCCGAGCACACCGCGCGCGAAGAACCCGGCCTGCACCGGCCGCGGCAGCGAGAGCTGGTAGCCGACCGCGAGATCGATCGCGAGCTGCGGGCCGTGCCACGCCATCGCGCCCACATGGAGCGAGACCCAGCCGTTGCCGAAGAAGTTTCCACGCGCCTCGTCGGAGTAGCCCGACTCGTCGTCCGCGAAGCGCAGCCGGCCGCCGATGCCGCCATGCACGAAGGTGCCGTCGAACACGTCGGGCTGACCGGCGAAGTGCTCGGCATGCCCGCCGCCGATGATCAGCTCGAGCGCGAACGGCCTCGCGAGCTGCCAGTCGAGCTCGCCCCACAGGAAGAACCCGAACGCGCGCGGACCGTCGTCGCCCGGCGCCAGCATCCCCTCGAGCGGCATCGCGAACGCTGGCTCGAGGTGGAGGTTCCACTCGGACGACTCGGCGTGCGCGCGCGACGGCAGCGCGGTCGCGATCGACGCGGCGAGCACGACGGCGAGGAGCGCCGCGGGCGATGTGCGTCGGACGTTCACGGCGCGAGGGGAAGGGTGCTCGGACGATCGAGCGTGAGCGCGCCGCGGGGCACGTCGGTGATCTGGATGCGAGCGGCGTCGTCGCTCAGGGTGACCAGCACGGTTCCGTCGGGAAGGCGCAGCGCGAGCAGCGTGCGGGCGAGCGGAGCGCGCCCGTCGGCGCTCCACGCGATCACGTCGGCGAAGTCCTCGAGCGCCGGCAGCGCAGGCTCGCGG
>JALYRN010000137.1 GCA_030855295.1 Myxococcota bacterium
AGTTCTACAACACGACTCGGCGCCACTCGCATCTCGGCTACGTCAGTCCCATCGAGTTCGAATTGAAGAGTCAAGTCGCAGCGGCTGCTGCATAGTCAGACTGTCCGCGGAACGGGGGGAACTTCAGAGCTCCTTCGCGACGAAGGCCGGCATCGGCGCGTCCGCATCGGCGCGCTCGCTGAGAAATGTCCCGAGGTGCTCGCGCAGGATCGCGTGCAGTACCGAGGCCTCCGGATCCTTGGGCGAGAGGTCCGGGCGACAGAGCGTGTCGAGCACGCGCGGGCGCAGAGCAAGTCCCGGTACCGGCGCCCAGCGCGCGATTCACGGGATTTCCTCACGCGAAGTGGCGGAGGTGGCGGCGGAGCCCTGGCGGCCGCCACCTCGTCTCGAACACCCTCTTCGTTCGAGGGGAGCATCGCATCGTTGGTAGGTCGCGGAGCGCTCAGCTGAGCCTCCGCCCTCGCGCCATCCCTGCGAGTGGCTCCTGCGCCGCGTCTTCTCGGCCGAGCGACCCCGCCTTCCAGCAGATGGTCGAGCGAAAGTACCGGCAGCTCTTCTTCATCGACATCGCGGTCCCGCGGAACGTCGATCCCCGAGTCGGTCAGATGGAGAACGTCTTCGTCTACGACGTCGAGCGCTGGCGCGTCGGGCGGCGGCGTGTGCCCTCGGGGGCGAGCCGCGGCGCGCGCGTGAGCTCTACGCGAGGGCCCTCGAGGCGGCGCGCGCCGCTGGCGAGCAGCGGAGCGGCGTGGCCCAGCACGAGCGCGCCGAGCAACTCGTTGGGGCTCTGCTTGATGCACGTCGCAGCGAGCAGTGTGTTGCTGTAGCAGGCGCCCTCGGTCGCGAGGAAGTACGCCCCGGCCGCGCCCACGCCGAGACCTGCGGCGCCGACGACCCACGACCACCAAGGTACGCCGTCTTCTTCGGGCAGGAGCATGGGCAATGCGGCCGTCGCGAGGGCCGCCCCGGCCAGTCCGGTCAGCGCGACCGGCAAGAGAGCGTCGTTGAAAGGTAAGCGATCGGTGAACCGCATGCGTGAGGCTCTTGCCTCCGCGCACGATCTCGCTCAGCGCGAGCGTGCCATCCGACGGCGCGCGCCGCGCTCATGTCACGCTCGAGCTCGAGCGGGAACTCGTAGTCGAACGGTCGCGGGGGATTTGCCCAGCGGCGCAGGCCGAGCTCGGATCCGATCACGAGGACACCATCGTCATCGGTGAGTCGACAGCTCCCGAGCTGAGAAGGAGTAGGCATCGGTCGAAGATCGCTCATGGATGGCCTCGACGCTCGAGCGGCGGCAAGAAGTGTGAGCACAGCTGATCGACCATCCGGGCAGAGTACGTGGTGTACCCTCGCTCCGTGAGCGTCGACCGCCGCCGTCCTCTCGTCCCCGGCGTCTACGACGCGCCCGTCACCCGCTCGCTCGAGGCCGCGCTCGCCGCGCTCGAGGCAGACGGGCTGCACGACCTCGAGCCGCTCGATCCAACCGACGCTCCACGCGCGCTCGCGCGCTTGATGCACCTTCGGATGGAGCACGCGCTCCGCTCCTTCCCCACGTCCGACAACGACGTCGCGCTCGCGCAGCAGCTCGAGCTGACGAACCGCGTGCTCGCGCTGCTCGAGTCGGTGCCTCACTCCGGCGCGTCCTCCGAGGATCACGTCGCCTCTCCCGGCCGTCGTCTCGTCGCGGTGCGCGAGCCTTCGAGCACCGGGCTGGGCCGCGCGGTCTCGCCGCTGCGCCCCGAGATCCCGCTCGGGGTGAGCGACCTCTTGGTGAACGGGCGTCACGACGTCTCTCTCGGCCCCGAGGTGAAGCGCGAGCTCGCGTCGGCGGACCGCGTCGATCTGCTCTGCTCGTTCCTGAAGTGGAGCGGCTTTCGCCTCGTCGAGGACGCGCTGCGCGAGCTGCTGCATCGCCGTCCCGGCTCGCTGCGCATCCTGACGACGGCGTACATGAGCGCGACGGATCGCCGCGCGCTCGACGAGCTGCTGGCGCTCGGGGCGACGCTGAAGATCTCCTACGACACGACGCGCACGCGTCTTCACGCGAAGGCGTGAGAGCGGACGAGCTGCTGGCGCTCGGCCAACCGCGCTCACAGCAACCGCTCCAAGCGACCCGGCGGCGGCGCGAGGTCCTTGCAGACCTTGGCGCCTGCGGAGGTCCGGGAGCTCCGGAACTAACGAATATTGCGGAAAAAGCTCCCGCCCGCACACGTCGAGGGGCCGCGGCAACACGCCGCCCTGTGGGAGACTCTCTGGTCACCGCAAGAGACTCCGACGTGGAGCCACCCGGAGCTCGGAAAAAAATCCAGAGACTCTCTTGACTCGACCATGGGGAGCTGTCACTGATCACAAGCACGAGCTCGCAACGGCCTGAGCGAGAGTCGCTCTTCCAGTCTCCAGAGCTCCGAAGGACAGAGATGAAGATCATGTTTCCCGCGATGCGCGGCACGATTGGCCAGCGCACCTACTACTCAACCCTGATGCCGCTGAGCGCCGTTCCGCGCATGTTCACGTTCACCGACTGGGCAGAGTTCCTGCCCGAAGATCGCGAACAGCGCGTCCTCAACACGAAGCGGATTCCCGAGATCGCGCAGTACATCCTGGAGAACGAGGAGGGGTACCTCTTCTCCTCGATTACGGCGTCCTATCGCGCCGGGGTGAAGTATCTGCCGAGCGCCGACTCGGAAAGTATTGGCGTCATCGAGATGGATATGCGCGGTGCGAACTTCGTCATCAACGACGGGCAGCACCGCGCCGAGGCTATCAAGCTCGCCCTGGAGTCGAACCCCGCCCTCGGCGAGGAGACGATTAGCGTGCTCCTGTTCGCGTACGAGAACCGCGACCGGGTCCAGCAAATGTTCTCGGACCTGAACCGGTTCGTGAAGAAGACGTCGAAGTCCCTCGACATTCTGTACGACAAGCGCGACCTCATGGCTCAGGTCACGGGCGACGTCGCCGACCTCGTTCCGGCTTTCAAGGGATATGTGGAGAAGGACTACGCCTCCCTTCCGGCCGGATCGAAGAATCTCTTTTCACTCGCGGCGCTCTACGACGCGACCAAGGAGTTGCTCTCGGGGCCGGTTACGCGAGATCGCACCCGCAACGAGCTCGCGAATCTCGCGATCGATTTCTGGAACACCGTCGGAACGCAGATCCCCGACTGGCAGCGAGTCAGGGACGGGAAGATGCTCGCTCGTGAGCTGCGCCAGGAATCCCTTTCGTCTCATTCGGTCGTGCTCCGCGCGATCGGCGCGGTCGGATCCGAACTGCTGGCGGAATCGCCGGATCCCATGGAGTGGAAGAAGCGTCTGACTGCGCTCGCAGATGTCGACTGGAGCAAACGCAATCGCGAATGGGAAAACGTGAACATGGTGGCCAACTCGGTCGTCTCGAATCGCCAAGCGCGTCTCGCGACCAAGGCCTATTTGAAGCGCAAGCTCGGGCTGACGCTCACCGACGCGGAAGATCGCTCGATCACGCCGCCGCTCGCCGCTGAGTGACCGACGAGCCGGGGCACCGCGCGCTCGCGGCACCTCGGCAGTGCGGTGCTCATGTCGCGGACCCGCCGTCACCCGTAGGGGTGACGGCGGGAACGAGCAACACTGCGATTCTGCTCGGCGTGGCGTTTGCCTCGACGTTCGGAACGGATTGTGTTGCGATGTGATGACGGTCGTTCGCCGAGGGGAGGAATCGATGGGAAAGCTTGGCTGGGTCATGCGGCCGGAGGCCGCGGACGGCGCGCGCGACGGCGGGGACATCGCAGGCGAAGTCTTTCGAGGAAAACTCGAGACGCTGGTCCGCGAAATCCTGCAGAACAGCAAGGACGCACACCGCGCGAAACAGCGATCCGTCGAAGTGGTGTTTCGCTTCGTGGAGCTCAGCGGTGATCACCTCACGAAGTTCCTCACGGCACTCGCATGGAAGGAACTCGAACCTCACGTCGCGGCCCTCGCAGCCAAGCAGCCACGCGCGAAGGAAGCGCTCGCGGCGCTCAAGAAGGGGCAGCTCCGAGTCCTCGTGATCGAGGACCAGAACACCGTAGGGCTTCGTGGCCCCGAAGACGGCGCGATCGCGTCGTCGCCCAACCAGCCGAAAGAGTTCGCTGCGCTCACCAAGGACCGGCTCTTCAGCGAGAAGGGCGCAGCCGGGGCAGGCGGCAGCTACGGCCTTGGCAAGGCGACGCTCTGGGCGTTCTCTGCATTTCACACCGTCCTCTTCAACTCTCGTCTGAGCGATCTCCTCGAGGGGCAAGAGAACCCGCGGCTCTTTGGGCGTGCCCACCTGGCCTGGCACGAAGTGGGCAAGAAGCGCTTCGATGGACCGGGTTGGTTCGGACTGAACCAAGGCGCGCGCGCCGATTCCGTAATGGGCGCTGAAGCGCAAGAGCGATCTACGTCGCTTCTGATCGCGCGGTCGCCGCGGACGACCGGGACCAGCATCCTGATCACGGCGTTTGATGAGCCCGAAAGTGAAGACCGCCCGCTCAGTGAGGTAGCCGATGCTGTCTTGGAAGCGGTCGAGCGATGGTTCTGGCCCTCCCTGGATCTCATGGGTGACCGCGGGCTGCGCGTTCGGGTACAGGGCTACGAAAACGACACATGCGTTTTCGACAGGGCCGTCGACTCGACGGGCCCTTATCAGCATCTGCGTCAGATGTTGACGAAATATCGCGCCGGCGAGCTCTCGACCAAGCTCGACAATCCGGGTGACGTTGCGATGCGATCGATCACCATCAAGTTGCCGAAGAAGAAGGATGGCGCGCACCAGGCTCTCGACGCACAGGCTCACCTCGTCGTCTCGCTCGCCGAGCCTGAGGCCCGGCGCGCCGAGATCAACACGGTCGCAGCGTTCCGCCGGCCCGGGATGGTGATCGACTACGACGGCGGACCGGATAAGCGGCTCGGTCTCGGAAAGCGCCCTTTCTACGCCGTCCTCGTGTGTGGTGCTGCGACGACGGCTCCGGATGCGCTCTCGCGAGATGCGTTCGACGCGTTCCTCCGGATGGCTGAAAACCCAGCACACGATGCCTGGGTTCGGTGGGATCGGCTGCGCGATCACTACGGCGTGCCGTATCAGCAGCCACTCCTGAAGGATCTACCGGCTGCCGTCGTGAAGGCGCTGCGCGAGCTCGTGGTCGTAGAAGGGGGCAGTGGCGAGGATGCACCAGCGAAGCTGATGTCGCGATTCCGAATCGGGGGAGGCAAGGGTCCAGGTGAGCCGAAGGTCGCACTGGAACGCGGCGCGAAGGCCCATAGGGCGGCAGACGGCACGTGGACGATCGACTGCGCGGTCGTGCGTAGCACAAATGCGGACAAGGCGTGGAGCGCGATACTCGATTTCCGCTTCGCGACTGAGGATGGCGGTAGCGGAGACGGCCGCCTCTTCGCCACGGCGACCAGCGATACGCCTGGTGCCAGCGTGAGTGTTAAAGATGGAGTGATAGTCGTAAGGGCAAAGAGCGTGCCTCCGCGCAAGGTGAAAATACACGCGACGACTGATCCCACCCGCTATCCACACCCGACGATCTCGGCTCTCACCGCTGTCGATCTTCGGGTCCGCGAGGGAGACGAATGAGTACTCAGACGTTCTATCCGTACTCGACCGTTGACGACCTCGGGCTCCGGCTCGTGGCACTAAAGGTAGACCAAGCACCGCGAACGCTAACGAAGGAACCGTCCGTTCGGCTCATCGGGGAGGACTGGAGCACGCTCGTTGCGGAGTTCGAGATCTCTGCGAGCTCTCCGCTCGGGCCGCTCTTTCCACCTAGTGAGAGGAAGGCGCCGCCGGCGCGTTTCGCTCTCGTCATCGCGTGTCCCGACACACGCCTCTATTCGATCGTGCCTGCAATCGCGCGCGATGCGCAGTCGGCGCTCGTCCCCGTCGTCATCGATCGGCGGAACGTCCGAGGCAAGATCGAGCTGACCCCGCATGTGCTGCGATCCACGAGTCGTACGGGCGGCGACGAGTACGCGTCCGAAGAAGGAGCCATCGTCGCCACCGGGGCGCCGATAGTGATCGCCGTCGACGAGGAAGACTCGCTAATGGGTGGATTCCTCAAGGGCGCCTGGGAAGACTTCGAGCAGTCGACGGATCTGCCCGCGCTCCGTTCCTTCGCGCGCGCAACGCACTACGTCAGCCTCACCGACCCGCCGGTCCTGTACTTGAACTCGTCGATCCCGAGTCTGCAGGCTCTCCTGTCGTCGAAGAAAACACAGGGAGCCGACGCCGCACTTCGCGACGTGGTGTTCGACGCAATTTCGAGCTCGGCCTGGATGACGTTGGTTGTCGCATCTACGGCCAGCGCGGTGAAAGACGAGGGGGACCGCTTCATTGCGGCGACCGTTTGGTCGGAGCGGGTACTTGAGTACGTGGCTCCGAGAATGACGGGCGTGACCGAAACCTCCGGAGCGATTGACGCCTTTGTGCGGCAGATGCGCGACGAGAATGCCTCGGCTTCAGTCTTGTCTCGCGTCGAGGCGCATTTTCAGCAGAGGGATGACTTCGGTACACATCTCGAAAAGCTCTTCGCCGCCATGAGAAAGGACGACTAATGGAACGTCTGATGATGTTGGCTCCGGGAGCCAAGCCGTACGTTGCAACAGCGCTCATCGGAGGTGCCAAGAAGCTCGACATCGACCCGAAGTATCTGCGCGAGTTCAACCGGCCCCTCGACGTCGATCCACTTCGCAAAGGTTTGGAAGACGTTCAATCCGAGTACTTCCAGTACGAGAAGGAGATGGACGAGGAGGCGGTGTTGGTTGTTCGTGATACGTTGCCGCTCACGCGCCGCGAGGCGGCTCAGATCGGAGTCTGGCATTGGCTCACGGTCTGCTGTGTACCCCAGTTCGTCTGGCATCGATGGCCATTGAAAGCGGATGGAACTCCGACCACGGAGAGATTCCTCGGCGGACTGAACAAGAATACTCTTGCGCGCCTGTGGTGGCTCGGCGAACTGACACGCGATACGAAGGATGCCGCGCTGACGAAGGCGCTCGTCGCTCGAACCCAGGACCAGGTGCAGCTGGTCCAGGAACATGCATTCGTGAAGCATGCGCCCGCGGTCCGAGCATTCCTGGCGCTCACGGAGTCAGCCCGCTTCGAGGAGATCCGGGAGATCGCGAAGCTCTTCTCGTTCGTTGGCACGACGGTTCGCTTGGCGGCGCTCTCGGAGGAAGCGATCATACGGCTCGTAACGCCGCATGTTCCGGGTGCTTGTGACCGCGCCACGCGACGCGGCAAGAAGAAGAAGGCCAAACAGAGTGCGTGATATCGTCGCTACCAGATTTCCGGGTTGCGCGCACTAGGAGAGAATCATGAAGCTGGATGATCGATTCGCTCTGGAATTCGTCGATTCGCTCAACTCTGTCGAGCGTGTCGACAGAAGCACGAGCAACGCGAAGTTCAAGGAGTTCGAGCGATGGTTCGCTGATCAGACCGGAAAGAGCGTGGCCGTCACGTACCTGAGCGGGGTGTCGCGGCAGTTTCGAGCTCGCGTCGGAGCAGCGTTGATCGGGTGCCCCGACACCATCGTGGTGCTGTCGGAGGAGTCGTGGGCCGGACCCGCCGGCCACGTCGAACGAATCGAAAAGATTGTCCGCTACGTCGGCAATCTCCGCGCTGTAATTGGGTGCACCCACGCGGGCGATCGTTGGCGGGTTGATGTCGTGGTTGGCCCTGAAGACTCGCATCTGCGCCATGCGCTCGCTTCTGCGTTTCCTCGCGCTGAGAGTCACAGCATCGCGGTGCACCCGGAGAATTGAGTGTCTGACGATTCAGTGTCAGGGGGCTCTGTCGGGGAGCCGTCGAATCGCCGCGGACACGCGTTTGGGGTGCACGAGCTGGCACTCCCAGATCGTCAGTACGTGGTATCCACGAGCGCGAAGTTCGCGCACGCTTCGTCGATCTCGCTCGACGTTTGCTGCGAATTTCGCCAACCAGAAGGCGGCGTTTCGCTTCGGAATGGTTGCCTTTGCGCACCCGGAGTGTCGATGCCAATAGCAGCCGTGGACGAAAATCGCCCACCTCCACCGTCGATTTGCAGCATCCGGGGAGCCTGGCAGATCGCGGTTGCTCGTCCGAAAATGTCTGCCCGCTTCGCGCAGTAGCCTGCGAACTTCGAGTTCGGGCGCGGTGCCGCGCTGCCGAATGCCACCCATGCGTACTGACGTGGCCTCGTCGAACGTGATCAGATGATCACCGACGACCTTGCACAACTCACCAGGACCCGTCGCGGACCGACGAACGCTCACGACTCAAGTCGTTCCATCCGGCGAAGGTGGGCCTGCAAGGCCTCGATGAAACCGGGCCGGAATCGAAGGCTCGCGTTTGCGGCACGGGACAGGAACCCTGCCGTCGCGCGCCTCGAGAGCAGTGCGTGCTCGCCACGGAGGAAGTCGTGAAGATGCGGGCCGTGAACGTGCTTTGGCCAGGTGGAACAGCTCGTCGAGTACCGTCCGCTGCCCACGTTGAAGGCCGCCCGCGGCCACACTGCCTGGGAGGGAACGGGCCTGACGTCGTGGAGAATCGGAGTTCCCGGACACGCGAGCCGCTTGGCGATCCATCGCACAGCAGGAACGCTGACGGCGTTTCCCACGAGCTTCCATCGCATCGACCGTTTTGCGACGTTCTCCGCGGCCTTCGTCCAGCCCGCCGGAAAGCCCTGCAGCCGCTCCGCATCTTCGAGCGATGGCGTGACGATGTCGCCGCCCGGCATCCAGATCGCGGGAGGCGAAGGCACGCCGACGGTGGATCCTCCCTTGAGCGTCGGAACTGCATCGACGGCCCAGCCAAGCCCGCGCGTGCCTTCGGTCCAATAGAAACCGTGCGCGATCGAGGGGTCGACGTCGGCCCCCGCTTGCGGAGCCTCGGCTTCGTCAGCGAACAGAACTTCCCTCGGGTCTTCGTCCAACGACGCCACGAGATACACGCGTTGGCGGCGCTGCGGCAGCCCGAACGCGTGCGCATCCACTACTCGATAGGCCCACTTGTATCCAAGCTCCTCAAGCGCGCCCACGATCACGTCGAGCGCGCGACCGCGCGCGAGCTGGAGCATGAACGGAACGTTCTCGAGGAGCAGCCACGGCACTCTCCCCTTCGCCGCGAGCCGAAGGGCTTCGCGCACGAGACCCGAACGCATCCCGTCGATACCGCGGGTCGCACCCGCCTGGCTCAGGTCCTGGCAGGGGAAACCACCGGCGAGCAGCTGTGTCCCAGCCGGAAGGTCCTTGAGGCTGCAGACGTCATCGTGCTTCTCGACGTTCGGGAAGCGTCGCTCAAGCACCGCGCGAGCGGTGGGCTCGATCTCGCAGAGGAGAAGGGGCTCGTGCCCTTCCGCGCCCAGAGCCCGCTCAATGCCTCCGATCCCAGCGAACAGGCCGACCGAAGGAAGAAGCCGGCGCGCCGTGCGCACAGTTCGCTCCGGTGGCTGGTGCGGCGGATGGGTGTCGGGCAACGAAAGCCGAAGCTGTCGGCGCGACGCGCCGTGCTCGAGCGCCTGGTCCATGGTGGGGCGAACGTACCACATGTTCAGTAGACGTGCGGCCGCCGTTGGGTCTGACAACTTCCGGGTTGCTCGGCGTTTCTTGCGAAGTGATCTGGCGATCGCGTCGCGGCTGCCGGCGGCACTCCGCGCGCGCGCTCGTGCGATCGCCGCCTCTTGGGGCACCGACTGACGAGCCGTGAGCGGGCGCATTCGCCGCGGAGTTCTTCGCCAACCGCTCGGAGCGCGATAGTCTGACCGCATGGGGAACCACAGCACTCGGGACTTGCCCCAAGCAAGCTCACTGCCGAAACTCCGTGCGTTCGTCGCGGCGGTCGTGGCGGGGCACGCCAGCTCACTGCGCGACGCTGGCGTCGCGGCCGGATTGTCCGTCCGTCACGCCCACTATTACGGGCTCGCGGCTACGATCACGCTCGCGCTTGCCGAGAGTCGTAACGGCGTCCTCCATTCGACCCTCCTCGGTGCCGAGCTGCTTGCGACCCGCGACGGCAGCTTCGAGGAGCGGGCGGTGCTCCGCCGAGCGATCGCAGACAGCGCTTCCGTCACGAGCATCGCCCCCGACCTGCTCGACACGGACGGGCCGACCTCGGAAGCGCTCACGCACCGCATGATCCACGCGGGTCTCTCGCCTGCGACAGCGCAGAGGCGCGCCTCGACACTGTTGGCCTGGCGAGGCTACGTGCTCGATCGTCAGGCGCGGCTCACGCTCCCGCTCGCGAAGGTGAAGCCGCCTCTCGCGCGGAGTCGCAGGGCCACGAGGTGACGTAGCTCAGGTGAGCCGCGCCTGCGCGCGTCACGCGCGGCGGCCAAACAACGCACCACACTCCTCGCAATCGTGTCGATTGTCTCGTGCTCGCTACGAAGGTCCAGCGAGTACACGTCTACAGCACGTCACCGAGTTCAGCGTTAGCCGTCGCGCGGATTGACTCGCAGTGCTCGTCAAAATGCGTTAGCACCATCTCAGCAAAACGGCCGTGATAAACGCCGTATATGGCTTTCGTGACCTGTTGGCCGCGTGGTGCAATGATATTCAGCACGAGGCGCTCCGCGTTCAGGAGTCGCGGGCGGAGCCATGCCTTGTTTTGCCACTGCTCGGCCGTGTGCGTGAAGTCGCCGTCGCGATCGTATCCCCATGTGCGCACTTTACCGCCGTCGATGGCAGTCTGAATCTGCACAAGCAGCGCCTCGGCATCCGCGGTATGAATTACGAGCGCCATGTCACTTCTCGGCTTCCGGATCGGTGATACGGTTGCTGTCAAGAGGTCTCGCGGATCCCGACTTCTTCTGGACACCCGCAGAGCCTCGCTCTCGCTTCTGCAAGTCAACAGAATCCGTCTCAAGCGCGGCGACCTCCTCAAGTGCATTCTGCGGCGGCTCAACTTTGTATCGTTCACTCGCCAGTCGCCAAAAGTGAGCGGTCTGATAGGCTTGGAAGGGCCTTGTCCGCATGAAGGGCCTCTTCTCGGTCCTTGCTGGTCGCTGATCCGGTCATCGAGCACGTGGATCGAGGATCCGGGAGGCCGTTCCGAGGGTCAAGCACCGCGTGGAGACGGCGGGCGG
>JALYRN010000898.1 GCA_030855295.1 Myxococcota bacterium
CGGTCCGCCTGCGCGGCCGCGACCGCCGACGTCGATCGTTCCGTCGATCGTGATCGCGCTCGACGCGAGCACGATCAGCGCCCGCGAGCCGCTCGCGGCCAGCGTTCCTCCGGTCTCGACGCGGAGCGCGCCGACCGACAGGATCGCGAGCTCGGGGAAGCCCGCGCTCTGCGCGACGTTCACGAGCACGAGCCCGCTCGCATCGCCCGCCGCGCCCGCCGCGCGCCGCTCGGTGCCGGTGCTGGTGTCGATGATGCGCCCGGTGCTGGTGTCGATCTCGACGTTCTCTCCAGCAGCGACGACGAGATCCGCGGTGCCGTCGAAGAGCCGATCGGGATCGTCGACGTGGGTCGCACGCACGCGCCCGCAGCGCGGCGGCGCGATGGTGCCGAGGCACCCGAGCGCGCACGTCTCGATCACCACGAGCGCGCCGCCGGCGGCGCACTCGACCAGATCCGCGCCCGCGCACGAGCGCTCGCCGGTCACGCACGGCGGTCCGCCGTCGACCTCGCCGCCGTCGACCTCGCCGCCGTCGATCTCGCCGCCGTCGATCTCGCCGCCGTCGATCTCGCCGCCGTCGATCTCGGCGTCGAGCGCGCCGTCGATCTCGCCCGCGTCGATCTCGCCCGCGTCGACTCGCCCGCCGTCGATGCGACCGGCATCGCGCCCCGCGTCGAGGCCTGGGTCGCCGCCCTCGAGCGCGAGCCGATCGAGGCTGCATCCGACCAGGAGCGCGCATGCCAACGCGATCGTCGCTCCGACTCTCGAGATCTCGCGCATCAGACCTCCGCCTCGACGCTCTGCTCGATCGCGCCGAGCGCCTCGTGCGCCGCCGACTGCTCGGCCTCCAGCTTCGATCGACCCGAGCCCCGCGCGAGCAGGCTGCCGTCCCCCCGGCGCACCGCGACGTGGAACGTGCGCGCGTGCTCGGGGCCCTCCGCGCGCTCCAGCTCGTAGCGCGGCGTCGGCTCGCCGCGCGACTGCATGCCCTCTTGCAGCCGTGACTTGAAGTCCCGCTCGCCGGGCGCCAGCGCATCGATGCGCGGCGAGAGCAGCGCGCGCGCGATCTCGGTCGCCGGCTCGATCGCGGCGTCGAGATAGATCGCCGCCACGCACGCCTCGAGCGCGCTCGCCAGCAGCCGCGGCTTGCTGCGCCCTCCCGAGCGCTCTTCGCCGCGCCCGAGACGCAGCGCGTCGCCGATCCCGAGCTCGGTCGCGATCCCCGCCAGGGCCCGCTCGTTGACGAGATCGGCGCGGCGGCGCGTCAGCTCGCCCTCGCGCGCCGCGGGAAAGCGCTCGACCAGGACGGTCGCCGCGGCCGCCCCGACGATCGCATCGCCCAGGAATTCGAAGCGCTCGTTGTCGAAGGCGCCGAGATCCGGGTGCTCGTGGACGTAGGACCGGTGCGTGAGCGCCGTCTCCAAGAGCACTCTGTCGCGGAACTTATGCCCGAGCCGGGCCTCTACGGCCGAGATGGCCTCGCTGGGTTCGAGCATCCGGGAAACGAAGGTAGACTCTCGTGCCGTGAACGTCGAGACGCCACGGCGCCGTCGTCCCGCCGCGCTGGCGACGGTGGCCGCGCTCCTGCTCGCGCTCGCCGCGCTCCCAGGATCGAGCGCGCGCGCCGATCTCGAGCTCGGCATCTACGAGGGCGTGCCATGGCCGATCATCGAGCCGCCGGTCGCCGGGATGATCGCGCCGCCGCCGCGCCCGAACGGTCCGCCGCCACCGCCCGCGACGCCCGCCGCCGCGCGGGTGATCGAGGTGCTCGAGCGCGTCGGGCGAGACCTCCGGCAGACGCGCTACCAGCACATGACGGTCGTGCGCGAGCGCGAGGGCGTGTTCCTCTGGGACTGCTCGGGCATGACCGCGTGGGTGCTGAACCGCGCGGCGCCTCGCGCGATGGCGACGATCGGTCGCGCGCGGCCGGTCGCCCGCGACTTCGTCCGTGCGATCGAGCGCGCGCCCACCACGCGAGCGCACGGCGGATGGCAACGCGTCGACGACATCGCGGACGCGCAGCCCGGCGACGTGTTCGCGTGGCGCCGCCCCCGCGGCTTCCCGAGCCGCAACACCGGCCACGTCGGCTTCGTCGTCGATCGTCCGCTGCACGTGCCCGGTCTCCCCGGCGCGTACGCGGTGCGCGTCGCCGACGCGACCTCGTGGGGGCACCAGGACGACACGCGCGCGTACGACGGAGTCGGCGGCTTCGGCACGGGCACGCTGGTGTTCCTCACCGACGGCGAGGGTCACGGCACGCACTACGGCTGGGCGGGCACGCGCAGCGACGCCTACGTGACGACGCCGATCGTCTTCGGCCGCGTGTCGCGCTGAGGTGATCCGCGCTCTCAGAGCGGGGTGGGATTCAGTTGGATCGAGTCATTCGTCGAGGCGCCTGCGAGGTCTCGGCGGGGCGCGGGCCATGGGTCCTCGGCTCCCTGGGGCACGGCGGGCTGCCGCCGGACTTCGGCGTGGCTTCGGCGAGCGGAGCGTCGAGCGGAGCGCTCGCTCCGCGCGCGTCCGCCCGACCTTCGCATCGTCGGGAAGAGCCTCGTACTGCCCCGCCGCGCGAGGTCGCCGAGGACCCACGGCCCGCGCCTGCTGACCGCGGTGAGTCACGAGGGAGCGGCCGGATCGCTGCCGATGGTTGGGTTGGTGTATGGCGATCGACCGAGCCTCGAGGCTCGGCCGATACGCGTCGAGCAGCGCGCGCGCTCCGCGCGCCCGACTGCGGACGATCGCGCCCGGGATCAGAACGCGTATCTCTACCCGCGCACATCCGGATGGCGGCGGTGCCTCGCGCGCTCCGCGCGCCCGACTGCGGACGATCAGCCCGAGTGCAGGCCGCTCTCAGAGCCACCCGATCGAGACGGCGCCCGCGATCAGCGAGAGCAGCGCGAAGGGCGCGAGCACGAGCCCCCATCGCATCGCGCGCGCGTGCGCAATCGTCCGCGCTCGCCGTCGCTCCTCCGCGGTCGTCTCCGTCGCGGTGCGCAGCGCTCCGATCGGCGCCAGCGCGCGCATCATCGAGATCGCGCACATCGCGAACGTCGCCAGGATCGCGAGCAGCGCCCAGGTCGGCACGTGCTCCTCGAGGCGCCTCCGAATCGAGTCGTCGACGCGCACCCCCGCGGCGTCGACGCGGGTGTGGAAGACGCGCTCGCCCGCCGTGATCTCGATCGCGTACACGTCGCGCGCGCGCACCACGCGGATGCGCTGCACCGGATCGCGCCACGAGCGCGGGAGCCGACCGGTGCCGTCTCCGTCGCCCGCGAGCACCGCGACGTGGACGTCGCGCGCGCGCACCCACAGCGTCGTGTCGGGCACCGCGAGCTCCACCGCGCGTCCGCCCTCGATCGCGCGCTCGACCAGCGCCACGC
>JALYRN010000138.1 GCA_030855295.1 Myxococcota bacterium
ACCGCATCCCCCTGCGGCGGCGCCGCGATCGCCGGCACCACCGTCGCCGGCCGCGCGAAGAGCAGATCGCTCGCGCCCGCGAGCAGCAGCAGATCGGGGCGACCGTCCTCCGGCAGCCGCTGCGCGAGCTCCAGCGCCGCGCTCGAGCTCATCGCGGCGATCGCGATCACGAGCTCCGCGCCCGCATCGCGCGCCTCGCGCACCGCGTCGGGCATCGCGTCCGCGATCGCCTCGATCTCGATGCCTCCCGCGAGATCGGGTGCGATCTGCTGGGTCGCGCCCTCCGGCAGGAACGAGAGCACCGCCGCCGTCCGATCGCCGACCCGGTGCAGCGAGGGCCCGTCGCTCGCGTCGACCAGGAGATCGCAGAACGGGATCGCCTCGTCCTCGCAGCGCAGGTTGCTCGCGATCGTCGGGATCCCGCGCCGCCGCAGCAGCCGCACCACGTCGAGCAGGCTCGCGCGCGGCGCGCTCAGCTCCTGCACGCCGAGCGCGAGCGCGCGATACCCCAGCGCCTCGACGAGCTCCGCGAGCGCGCCCGGATCTTCGTCCGCGGCGTACCGCGCGACCCCATGCGGCGCGAGCAGCCCGCCGGTGTCGAGCACCATCGGTCGATCGGGCGAGCGCGCCTCGCGCATCAGCGCGTACGTGTAGAGCGCGCCCGGCGAAGGCTCGATCGTGAGCCCGTGCCGACACACCGGCTCCCCGAACCGCCCGCCGATCCCGCCCGACGCGAGGACGCGCGCGATCGTCCGCGTCCGACCCTCGATGCTCGACTGGGCGTCCGCGCTCGATGCTGGGAAGAACGAAAAGGTCGCGACGGCTCCGAGCAGGGCCGCGACCACGGCTCGACGCACCGTCAGTTCGAGCGCCGGACGGGACGGAACGGATGGACGAACTGCACCAGGCCACCGGGGTTGCGCGTGCTGATCCAGAGACGGCCCTGACCCTGGAAGTTGCACACCAGTCCCTCGCCCGAGAAGAACATGCTCTTCAGCCCGCCGAGCCGCTGCACCTGGTAGTTGAGCCCACCGGTGAACGCGACGACGTGCCCGGTATCGCACTTGTAGCCCTCGGGCCCGACGTCGACCGCGTGGATGCCGCCGTAGCTCGCGAAGAAGAGCGGGCCCGTGCCCGTCGCCTTGAGCAGGAAGAACCCCTGCCCGGAGAAGAAGCCCTTGGTGCCGCCCCACTTCGTGTCGAGCGTCACGCTCGGCGCCGCGCCCAGGAAGGCGCCGCTGTTCATCATGATCGGCGTCTGTCCGTCCATCTCGATCGCCAGCGCGTCGCCCTCGGGCGCCGGTGCGAAGTAGAGCGACTGACCGGGCGCGGTCGCGGTGAACGTGTTCTGGAAGATGCTCTCGCCGCCGAGCATCTTGCGCTTGGCCGCCGCGAGGAAGCCGCCCTGCATCGACGTCTTCATCTCGATCTTCGAGTCGCGCGCGACCATCGCGCTGGACTCGCAGAGCATCTGCTCACCGGGGCCGTCGAACGTGACCTTCACCATCGTGAAGTCGGGCTTTTCGAGAAGCTCGTAGCGCATCGCTTTTCTCCTCCGCTCTCGAACGCTCAGCCCCGACGGGGCGGCATCATCTTGCCGATCGCCTGCCCGTAGGCGGGCGGGTTGCGCGACTGGATCCAGATGCGCCCCTGGCCCTCGAAGTGACACACGAGACCCTCGCCGCTCAGGAAGCTCGCGATCCATCCGCTGCCGCTCTTGCCGACCTTGTACGTCAGCGACGCGTCCCACGCGACGAGGTGACCGGTGTCGATCACCATGTTCCCCTGGCAGGGGATCTCCTCGATCCCGCCGAACGCGCCGACCAGCAGCTGTCCGGGCGACTCCGCGGTCGCCTTCATGACGAACATCCCCTCGCCGGCGAAGAAGCTCTTCATCCCGCCGATCTTCGTCTGCACCTGCACGTTCGGCGTCGACGCGATGAACGACGAGCTCGTCAGGAAGTAGCCGGTCGGCGTCATGTCGAGCGTGACCATGTCGCCGTTGAGCGCGTGCGCGAGCAGCACCTCGCCGGGCCCGTTCGCCGCGGTGAACGTGTTCCGGAAGAAGCTCTCGCCGCCGAACATCCGCTTGAGCCCGCCCATCAGGCCGCCGCTCGACTGCGTCTGCATCTGCACCGACGAGCTCATGCCCACCATCGCGCCGGACTCGGCGACGATCTGCTCGCCGTGGTGCAGCGAGACCTTCGCGAGCGAGTGCGCGGGGCGATATCCGATGTCGATCTGCATCGTCTCGATCTCCTCTTCTCTTGCCGCGAGCGCGCGTCAGCCGGGCATCAGGGGCGTGAGCCACCCGACGAGCGAGCTGAGGTTGCGCGACTGGATGTAGATGCGGCCCTGCCCGTCGAACTCGCAGACGAGCCCCTCGCCCGACGCCATGAACCCGAGCAAGCCGCCGCCGGCGCTCTTGATGTTCATCGTCAGCTGCCCCTCGTACCCGACGAGGTGCCCGTTATCGACCATGTACGGGCCGTTGATGTCGATCGCCTGGATGCCGCCGTAGCTGGTGAACCAGAGGTCGCCGTTGCCAGAGACCTCGAGCATGAAGGCGCCCTCCTTCGCGAGGATCGACTTCAGCCCGCCGAACTTCATCTTGATGTCGACGTCGCCCGCGCTCGCGACGAACGCACCGCTCGAGAGCACGAGCTTCTCACCCGGGTTGAGCCGGCGATGCGCGACCTGGCCGCTCAGCGTCGGCGCGACCCACACGCTGCCGGGCTGCGCGCACCCGAAGTGGTTGACGAAGAAGGTCTCGCCGCCGACGACCTTGCGGACGATGGCGATCATGATCGCCCAGATCTTCGCGAAGAGGCCGGCGCTCCTGCCGGCGTTGAGCTTCACGTCCATCGAGACGTGCGAGTGGCGCGCGACCATCGCGCCGGCCTCGGCGACGAGCACCTGACCGGGCTGCAGATCGACGCGCAGCATCGCGAACGACGGGCCGTGGGTGATCGCGTGCGCGAGGCTCCCCCCGGCCGGCGCGCCCATCGGGTGCGGCGTCGGCTGCATCGCGTGCATCGGAGGACCCTGAGGCGGCGGCGCGGGCATCTGCGGTTCCTGGTTCATCGCGGCTCCTAGGCCGCGCTTTCTACCCCGTTTCGGCGGCCCGTCGCAACGACGAACCGGGTCGAGCCATGTGCCCGGAGCGGAAAGGTTTTCTGTCGCACGCGCGCGGCGCCACGGTGACGGATCCGTCACCTCCGGCATCGCGCGGGATCCCGCTTGGTACCCGGCGTTTCGGACCCGTCGCCCCCGCGATCCCCTGTGACACCGCCACCTCGTCTTGCGGTTTTCTGGACGAGGCACCACGACAGGTAGTAGTGTTCGGTGCGTGACGATACGTGACACCGCAGTGCGCGTCATCGTCCCCGATACATCCGGCCGGGCGTTCCCGAACCCGGTCTCGAATCGCCCGTGATGCCCGTGCAAGTGGTCGGAACCACTAGGCAAATAAAAAAGCGACAAGACGCCTGTTCAGACCCCTTGACCACCCCCCGGGCACCCGTTTATCCAGGGGGCCTTCCACAAGCGGTCGTGGGGACGGGTGGAGCAGGTCCCCACCCCTTGTGTGACAAAGGTTACCTTCCCGACACGGGGAGGTCCGTGCTTCGCGATGAGCACGGGCCCGCCGGGCCGGATGGATCCTTCTTTTCTTCTTTCTTCTTCGCACCCGATCCGGCGAGCCATGGGGGGCGCCGCCGAATCACTGGACAGTGCCGCGACTGCGGCCAACGTGGAGGCAGGCCGTGAGCGTAGAGATCCGCACCGTGAGCAGCAGCAACGTCGACAAGTCCGCCAGCGCCAGCGCCGCCGCCGCGTCCCGGCCCTCGACGATCTCGGTGGAGGAGCAAGGTCTCCGCATCGATCGTCGCTGGACCCGCTCGGGCACCGACCCGCTCGACGAGGTCGTCTACGAGCTGCGCGACAGCGTGATCACGAACCCCGACGGCTCGGTCGTGTTCGAGATGCGCGGCGCCGAGATCCCGGTGTCGTGGTCGCAGCTCGCGACCGACATCGCGGTCTCCAAGTACTTCCGCAAGGCCGGCCTCAAGGGCGACGCGAAGAAGGGCGAGACCAGCGCCCGCCAGCTCGTGATGCGCGTCGCCAAGACGCTCCGCGAGTCCGGCGAGCAGCAGGGCGGCTACTTCGCGAGCAAGGAGGACGCCGACGCGTTCGAGGCCGAGCTCAGCTTCCTGCTGATCACCCAGCGCGCCGCCTTCAACTCCCCCGTGTGGTTCAACCTCGGCCTCTACCAGCGCTACGGCATCGAAGGCCAGGGCGGCAACTGGGCGTGGGACGCGCGCACCGACGACGTCGTCGAGACCGCGAACGCCTACGAGCGCCCGCAGTGCTCGGCCTGCTTCATCCAGTCGGTCGGCGACGACCTGATGAGCATCTACGACCTCGTGAAGATCGAGGCGCGCCTCTTCAAGTACGGCTCGGGCACCGGCACCAACTTCAGCCACCTGCGCGGCCGCCAGGAGAAGCTGAGCGGCGGCGGGACGAGCTCGGGCCTGATGAGCTTCCTCGAGGTGCTCGATCGCGCGGCGGGCGCGACCAAGTCGGGCGGCACCACGCGCCGCGCCGCGAAGATGGTCTGCCTCGATCTCGACCACCCCGAGATCGTCGACTTCATCCAGTGGAAGGTCCGCGAGGAGAAGAAGGCGCGCGCGCTGATCGCGCAGGGCTACGCCGCCGACTTCAACGGCGAGGCCTATCACACGGTCAGCGGTCAGAACTCGAACAACTCGATCCGCGTCGCGGACGAGTTCATGCGCGCGATCGAGACCGACGGCGACTGGCAGACGACGATGCGCACGACCGGCGAGGTCGTCGACACGTACAAGGCGCGCGAGCTGTGGCGCATGATCGCCGACAGCGCGTGGAACTGCGCCGACCCCGGCCTGCAGTACGACACCACGATCAACGCGTGGCACACGTGCCCGAACACGGATCGCATCAACGCGAGCAATCCGTGCAGCGAGTACATGTTCCTCGACGACACGGCCTGTAACCTGTCGTCGATCAACCTCGTGAAGTTCCTCGACGAGGCGGGTCACTTCGACGTCGAGGGCTATCGCCACGCCGTGCGCATCATGCTGATGTCGCAGGAGATCCTGGTCGATCACTCGAGCTACCCGACCAAGCGCGTCGCGAAGAACAGCCACGACTACCGCCCGCTCGGCCTCGGCTACGCGAACCTCGGCACGCTGCTGATGCGCCTCGGCATCCCGTACGACAGCGACGTGGGTCGCGCGTGGTGCGGCGCGCTGACGGCGATCCTCACCGGCCACGCCTACCGCACGAGCGCCGAGATGGCGGCGACCAAGGGCCCGTTCCCGGGCTTCATGCGCAACCGCAACCCGATGCTGCGCGTGATGGGCAAGCACCGCGACATGGCCTACACGATCGACAAGGCCGAGTTCCCGGCGATCGTCGGCCGCGGCGAGACCGGTGTGCCCGAGGAGCTGCTCGCGGCGGCGCGCGAGGACTGGGATCTCGC
Organism: Myxococcota bacterium; assembly: GCA_030855295.1. Taxonomy (GTDB): domain Bacteria; phylum Myxococcota_A; class Polyangia; order Polyangiales; family Sandaracinaceae; genus Sandaracinus. The sequence continues at coordinate 5,522 of JALYRN010000138.1, forward strand.
GGTCGACATCGGTACCCAGTACGGCTACCGCAACGCGCAGGCGACCGTGCTCGCGCCGACCGGCACCATCGGCCTGCTGATGGACTGCGACACCACCGGCATCGAGCCCGACTTCGCGCTGGTGAAGTTCAAGAAGCTCGCGGGCGGCGGCTACTTCAAGATCGTCAACCAGAGCGTGCCCGAGGCGCTCGAGGCGCTCGGCTACTCGCCGGCGCAGGTGGCGGACATCGTCTCGTACGTCAGCGGCACCAACACGTTCACGGGCGCGCCGTACCTCACGCGCTCGATGCTGATCGAGAAGGGCCTGACCGAGAGCGAGCTCGCGAAGGCCGAGAAGGCGCTGCCGGGCGTGTTCGACGCGTCGCAGGCGCTCGGGCCGTGGGTGATCGGACCGAGCGCGTACGAGCGCCTCGGCATCAAGCCGGAGATGTACAACAAGCCGGGCTTCTCGCTGCTGGTGCACTTCGGCCTGACGCGCACGCAGATGGAGGAGCTCAACGACGTCGTGATCGGCCGCATGACGGTCGAGGGCGCGCCGCACCTGCGCCTCGATCACTACGCGGTGTTCGACTGCGCGAACCGCAACGGCAAGCACGGCAAGCGCTACATCGAGCCGATGGCGCACGTGCGCATGATGGCGGCGGCGCAGCCCTTCCTGAGCGGCGCGATCAGCAAGACCGTCAACCTGCCGCCCGAGGCGACGGTCGAAGAGGTCGAGCGCATCTACCACGAGGGCTGGAAGCTCGGCCTCAAGGCGGTCGCGCTCTATCGCGACGGCTGCAAGGCGAGCCAGCCGCTCTCGAGCGGCGACTCCAAGGAAGAGAAGAAGGGCGAGGCCAAGAGCGAGAAGCTCGCGGCCAAGAGCGCGGGCTTCACCGTCCCCGAGGTCGTCACCGAGCTGCCCAAGCCGCGCATCGTCGACAGCGCGAAGTCGCCGCCGGTCAGCGTGCGTCATCGCCTGAGCAAGCGCCGCAGCGGCTTCACGCAGGAGGCGAAGGTCGCGGGGCACAAGGTCTTCCTGCGCACCGGCGAGTACCAGGATGGATCGCTCGGCGAGATCTTCATCGACATGCACAAGGAGGGCGCCGCCTTCCGCTCGCTGATGAACTGCTTCGCGATCAGCGTGTCGATGGGCCTGCAGCACGGCGTGCCGCTCTCGGCGTACGTCGACCAGTTCACCTTCACGCGCTTCGAGCCGGGCGGCCTCGTCGAGGGCCACCCGAACATCAAGTTCTCCACGAGCATCATCGACTACGTCTTCCGCGTGCTCGGCGTGGAGTACCTGCAGCGCTACGACTTCGCGCAGGTCCCCCCGGCCGAGACGCAGATGGAGCTGTCGAACCCGACCGACGCCGACGCGGTGCAGAAGCTCCCGTCGGGCGGCGGCACCGACAGCATGGCCCCCGAGGCGATCGTCAAGGCGCCGCAGATCGAGCTCACCTTCGCCGGCGGCTCCGTTCCCCGTGAGCAGAGCAACCCCGACGCCGCCTCGAACAAGGGCGGCAGCGTCCTCTCCCAGCAGCTCAGCGAGATGATGGGCGACGCCCCGATCTGCGATCAGTGCGGCCACATCACCGTCCGCAACGGCGCTTGCTACAAGTGCCTCAACTGCGGCGCCTCCCTCGGCTGCAGCTGATCCCGTGAGGCACCGCCCTCGGGGCGGTGCCGCGCATCGTCGTCGCATGGTGCGCGCGATGTGCCGGCAGTCGCGACGGCGGTGCGGCTGACGGAAACAGAAAGGGCCTGGTGATTCAGACCAGGCCCCTTCTTCAGACCGTCACATCGAGGACCGTGATAGCCGCGCGATCTCTCCGAAGACCCGCGGTTTTCGCCAGTCACCTCACCCGATCGTCGCGACCAGGCGCGACTCGGTGATCCTCGCGTCGCTCGTGACCAGAGGCACGCCGAGGACCCGCGCGGTCGCGACGAGGATCCGATCGGCAGGGTCCCACCCGCGCGTCGACGTCAGATCGATCATCTCGCGCGCGATCGCCGGCGTGACGCCGCACCGCTCGACCAGCGGCGCGGCCGTCGCGCGCGCGAGCCACACGTCGATCGGCACCGACAGACGCACGCGCCCAGCTTCGACCAGCAGGGCGATCTCCCAGAGGGTCGCGTCACACACGCCGAGCGCCCGGGTGTCGCTCGCCTTCGAGAGCGCGCGCCGCTGGGCGGCGGAGAGCCGCTTCGGCTGCTCGAACCACCACAGCACGACGTGGGTGTCGAGCAGCGCGATCATTCAGCGTCGCCGCGCCTTCCTCGCACGCGTGGGCGCGTCCTCCTGGCTCAGGAGCACGCCGCGTGACGCGTTCCACGCCCCCGCGGCAAAGACCGGCGCGACGACGTCGCCGACGATCTCCACCGTGCCGGCGAGCGTGTCCTGCGGATACTTCACGTCGGGCCCGCTCGGGATCACCCGCGCCAGCGGCTTGCCGCGCTTGGTCACCACCAGCGGCTCTCCGGTCCGCGCCACGTCCTCCAGCAGCGAGAGGCACCGCGCCTTGAACTCGGTGATCGCGACGGTCCTCATCTGACCACTCACTCTGACCAGTTGGTCCCACACCGTCAACGCGCTTCACGGCCGGTGCGCGCGACAGAGTGCGGCGCGTCGTCTCGCATCCCCGGTGACCTCGTCGGAGATCACCCGAGCGGGCTCTCGTAGATTTCGTCGACGGAGAGCGTGACGTCCAGCGAGGGAAGCGCTGCGCGCGCGCCTTCCGAGTGATCGCGGTAGTGCCAGAGGTCGTGCTGCTCCGCGTCGCGGCTGTAGACCTCGATCCGCTTCGATCGTTGGGAGACCAGCACGTACTCGCGGAGCGACGGAATGCGCTGGTAGTGCGCCCACTTGTCGCCGCGATCGTCGCTCTCGGTCGAGTCCGACAGGACTTCCACGATCACTGCGGGGTTCGTGACCGCGTCGTCATCCTCCGCCGCGTGCTCCACCCTGCCGCAGATCACCGTGACGTCGGGGTAGGTCGAGCGCCCGGTCGCCGCGACGCGAACGCGCAGGTCGGAGGAGAACGGAGCACACGGCTTTCCTGCGAGGGCCGACGTCAATGCCCCGATCACCGCCCCCGCGAGCCGCGCGTGCTCCGGCGAGCCTCCCGCCGTCGCGTAGACCCGGCCGTTCACGTACTCGTGCTTGCGATCCGCGACCCGCTCCAGCGCGACATACTCCGCGTAGCTCATGTCGCGAGCGTCGCGCGCTTCCATGACGATCAGGCTACCACGCGCGCCCGCCCCGGCTGCCTACTGGGCCGAGGCTTGCGGGCCCATCGCCTGGCCCATCTGCTGGCGCAGGGCGTCCTGCTCGGCGGCCATGGTCTCGATGTTCGTCAGCTCGGCGCGCCAGCGGCGCTCGTCGGGGCGGATCTCGAGGGCGCGCTGGAGGTCCTGCATGCCGAGCTCGTAGCTGCCGGTGTAGCTGCGGATGATGCCGCGGTTGAAGAGCGTCTCGGAGACGATGTTGACGTCCTCGGGATCGACGACCGCGCTGGCCTCCGAGTACGGGCCGAGGATCGCGGTGTACGCCGCCTCGGCGCCCGTGAGGTTGCCGCCGCGCACCATGTCGAACGCCTCGCCGCAACCGTCGGCGCCGCCGCAGCCGGTGAACGCGACCTCGACGGTGTCGGGCCACGGCAGGATCACGTGCGCGAACTGCGCGACGTGGCTGTCGACCATCGAGTCGAGCATGCGGCGGCCGTTGATCGGCGCGGGCTGCCCGTTGGTCGCGCTGGTCGAGGTCTGCGACGAGTCCTCGTAGGTGCGATCGAAGATGACCTGTCCGGTGCTCGCGACCATCACGACGAAGCGTACCGACGAGCGCGCGGTGCCGTAGCGCGTCGTCTGGACGCACGGATAGTTCTCGCTGCGCGTCTGCGTGCGTCCGTTCGAGTCGGTGTAGCTGACGCTGCGCGAGCAGGTCTGTCGAACGGTCTGGAATTCCTCGTGGTACGAGTGATCCATCACATCGCCGGTCACGATCACGCCGCCGCCGCCCGCGATCAGGCGGATCGACGGGTTGAGGCTGTTCGTGATGCGCTGCTCGAGCATCGACTGGATCTGGTACGACGCGTTCGCATCGACGCCGCCGAACGGCTGCACGGTGAACGTGTTGCCGACCTGAGAAGCGTCGAGCAGAGCGGGCCGGACGATCTCGAAGCGAGCACGGGTGCCGCAGCCGATCGAGGCGAGGGCGAGCGCCAGTACGACGACTGGCGCGAACGAGACACGGAAGCTGGTCATGTTGGCGTGCGACGCTAGCAGGCGCCGGGCCATTCACGATTCCCATGTACGAGCGCGCCCTACGCGGCCCGATGCGAAGCGCGGATCACGATCCGACCGTGCAGCGCCGGTCACGGCGGCGCCTCGAGTGGCCACCCGGCGGCTCAGTTCCGGCGCGTGTTCACCTCATCTGACCACGTACTCTGGCGCGACGTTTGCTGAAGCTGAAGGCATGCCTTCTCGCTGTGCCCTCGTGTGCCTCGTGCTGCTCGCTGGCTGTCGTGAGGAGAACGCGGACCCAGGCGATGACGGCGGGCCGTCGATTGACGCCGGCTCGGTACAGGACGCCGCCCCATCGATCGACGCCGAGCCGCCCGACGAGGGTGGCTGCGCGATCCACGTGGACACGCGAACCGTGACCTGTACGCGCTACCGCGATCCGGAGCCCGCGACCGTCGACGACGAGACGATGACCACGCTCACCCTCGTGCTCGCGGAAGGCGCGCTCGACGGCACGCCGCGCGCGATCGGCGCGACCATCGATCACGTGCTCACCGAGCTCAGCGGAGCCGGGCTGTCGTACGACGAGGCCCACCTCGGCGGCCTCGCTGCGCAGTCCGGTCACGATCCCGCGATCACCTCGGCGCTCGCGTGGCGCCGCGTCCATCTCCTGCACTTCGACGCGTACGATCGCGTCGAGCTCACGGGAACGATCACGGTCGACGCGGAGGGCCACGGCACGCTCGATGTCGCGTGGACCGATCCGGCCGCCGACCGCGCCGGCGCCGACTCGTTCGCCGCGACTTTCTGACGGCCCCTGCCCGCGATCGCACACGCGCGAGCCACTTGGCGGCGTCTCGAGAACCCGGCTCTCGAGATCACGCCCCCGCGACGCAACCCCGAGACGAGACCTACGACTGCTGCGAGCGACGAGCGCCGCATGGCGCTCTCGGAGCGAGTTTGCGCAGCATCTGCCCGTCTCGGTGACCGTCGGACGTCCCGTTCGATTCGGGTATGCTCCTTCGCACCATGGCCGCGGGAAAATCACCGATCGACGACGTCGCGAAGCTCCTGATGCACGACGCGCCCGACCGCCGGATCGCGGCGGCGATCGTGCTCGGGGAGCTCAAGGCGCGAGGGCCCGAGGTGGTGAAGGGGCTGGTCTCGATGCTCGAGACCGGCGCGCCTCCGCTGCAGCGACCCGCGCTCGAGGCGCTCGCGCGGATCGGGGCGCCCCGCGCGCTGCCGGCGATGCTGCCGCTGGT
>JALYRN010000899.1 GCA_030855295.1 Myxococcota bacterium
CGTCCTCCCGATCGACGGCGATCTCTCGCGCGCGCTCGCGCCGGTGCTCGAGTCGCTCGCGAGCTGCGCGATCGAGGTCCGCACCGAGCCCCTCCGCCAGCCAGCGGAGCGACACGGCGAGGGCGAGTCCCTGGCCGCAACCGCCTGACGCGCGACCGCCTGACGCGCGACCGCCTGACGCGCGACTAGACTCGCTGCGAGACCTTCGTCAGGATCTCGTGCGAGTTCTTCACGGCCCTCGCGACCTCGTCCTCGCCGATCTCGAACTGCTCGACGATCGCCTCGTGCACCGAGTCGTAGAGCCAGGTCGCGGCGCCTTGATCGCGCGCGCACTCCTGGGCGGTGTGACCCTGGAACGTCAGCTTCGGCAGCCCCTCGACCGCCTTGTCGAGCACGGCGATGCCGCGCTCGCCGAGGTACGCACGCGCCGCCTCGAGCTGCACGGTCCACGGCGCGAACAGCTCCTGTCGATCCTCGCGATGCTGCGCGACGACGTCCGGCGAGGTCTCCGCGATCCGCTCGAGCGCGAGCCGGAGCACCAGCACGTCGTCGACGAGCGCGAGCGTTCCTTTCACCCCGGGGATCGCGTTGGACGCGGACAGGACGTGCAGGAGGGCCCCGGACGCGAGCACTCGGCCCGTGTCGTCGAGGTCCGGGTCCTCCATGACCCGGAGCATCCCCTTGAGATCCTGAGGGAGCGAGAGGATCGCCTCTCGCATCGCATCCGCGAAACCGTTCTCGGCCATGATCATCATCGCCCACACCGTCGTGGGCTGCCCAGCAGGGCGTTCGGGGTGGAGGTGAGAGGTGCGATTGCTCGAGCGCACCACCTGCCGAAGCGAGGCGATACGCTCGTAGTGTCTCGCGTGGTCAGCGCGGGATCAACTCCCGGCCCGCGGGACAGGCGATCTCGACGCCGGTCGGACCGTCGACGGTGCTGACGATCTTGAACTCGACGCGACGGTTCTGCTCCCACGCCTCGGCGGTGTGGCGCGGATCGACCGGGCAGCGCTCGCCGTAGCCGGCGCTGCGGAGGCGGTCGCGGGTGACGCCGCGCTGCACCAGCGCTTCGACGACCGCGGCCGCGCGATCCGACGTGAGGCGGATGTTGTAGTCGTCGCTCGAGCGCTCGTCGGCGTGGCCCTGGATCTCGACGAGCGTGATGTGCGGGTTGCCGATCAGCGTCGCGGCCACGGCATCGAGGATCGGATAGCTGCGCGACTGGATCTCGGCGCTGTCCGTCTCGAAGTAGATCTTCTCGAGGATGATGATCGAGTTCTCCTCGATCACGACGGTGCCGCGATCGGGGCAGCCGTCCTCGTCCTCGGTGCCGTTGTACGTCTCGGGATCGTTCGGGCAGGCGTCGTCGCCGTCGAGGATGCGATCCGAGTCGTTGTCCGGATCGGGGCAGCCGTCCTGGTCCTGGAATCCGTCGCGATCCTCGGGATCGTTCGGGCACAGATCGTCGGTGTCGAGGATCCCGTCCTGATCGTTGTCGGGATCGGGGCAGCCGTCTTCGTCCTCGAAGCCGTCGCGATCCTCGGGATCGTCGGGGCACTGATCGTCGGCGTCGAGGATGCCGTCGCCGTCGCGGTCGCCCTCGTTGCCCTCGGGGCAGCCGTCCTCGTCGGCGTCGCCGTCGCGATCCTCCGGGACCATCGGGCACTCGTCGTCGACGTCGAGGATGCCGTCGCGATCGTTGTCGGGATCGGGGCAGCCATCCTCGTCGCCGAAGTTGTCGAAGTCCTCCGGCTGATCGGGGCACTCGTCGATGTCGTCGCGCAGCCCGTCACCGTCGCGGTCGCCGATCGACGGCTCGAAGATGAACCCGATCATCGCGCGCGCGTCGCTCGCGAGCATGCCGCCCGTCGGGATGCCGGCACCGCCGGAGAGCACGAGGTAGCTGCTGCGCTCGACGAAGATCTTCAGGCCGAGCATGGCCTCGAGCGAGTGTCCCGCGCCCTGCCCGAATGCCTCGTAGATCGACGCGCCGTACACGTCGACGGTCAGCTCGACCGGCGAGTCGCCGAGGCGGAAGCCGCCGGCGACCGAGTACGTGAGCATCGGGCCGTAGTGCACGAGCTCGCCACGATCGACGAGCACCGGGCTCACCGATCGCATCGGATCCATCGGCTCGCTGCGGCCACCGACCGGGAGCGTCGGCGTGTCGCCGAACATCAGCCGCGTGCCGATGTTGAGGCCGAAGCGCACCAGGCGATCGGGCCGCCACTCGGCCGCGAGGATCGGCCAGAGGACCACGGTGTTGTCGCCGACGAACTCCGCGCCGCTGCCGGTCGGGAACTCGACCTGCAGGATCGCCGCGAGGCCGAAGCCGCCGTTGCGCTCGGCGCGCAGGATGCGCGCCTTGACGTGCGCCGAGAGGTTGCCGACGCCCTGGTAGTCGAGGCCGGTGGTCGACAGCCGGCCGCCGGCCGTCATCTGGCCGAGGTTGTAGCCGGTCGACCCCATCTCTGCGGGGATGGTGATGTCGGCGCCGCGCGCGAAGACACCGAGCGGCAGCTGCACGCCGACGACGAGCACGTTGAACAGACCGAGGTTCACGTGGAGCGTGCCGGTGAACAGCAGGTCGACGGCGCGGCCGCAGAGCAGCGGGCCGCCCTCCCCGCCGCAGCGCACCGGTTCCGTCGCGCCCTGGACGTTCGCGAATCCGTCGAAGGGGAGCAGGCCGAAGCCGCCGTCGACGATCAAGCCGAAGCTGAAGTCGAGGTGGCCGAGGACGTCCGTCCCGTTGGTGGCCAGATAGCCCTTCGAGTCGACCGCAGGACGGAACAGATGGAGATCCATGCCGCCGGACGCCAGCCGGCCCGCTTGTGCCTCGGCCGTCGCTGGAGTGCCCAGCGTGGTCGAGCATGCGAGCACGATCAGCGTGAGAAAGCCGAGGATCCGGGCGATCCGGCGCATCGAGTCGTCTCCTGTAAGCCGCGAAAATGGCGGAGAAAATCCGCGTCGGCGCGATGTTCGCCGACAGCACCCACCCTGTCAACGACACGGTGAGCTTTTGCGGAGGCGCGCGCGACGCCGGCCGCGTCAGCGGCCGTGCTGCAGGAGGCTCCGGCCGCGTCAGCGACCGTGCTGCAGGAGGATCTGCCGGTACTGCGGGGTGCGCGAGCCGGTCGGGAAGCGCTGGATGTAGCGCTGCATCGCGTCGAGCGCGCGCGGCGTGTTGCCCATCGCGCGGTACGTCTCGATCAGCATGCGCCACTCGTCCTCGACCCGCGCGCGCCCCTCGAGCGCCCGCACGGCGCAGGTCTGGTCGCCACGCGCGAGACAGTCGCGCGCCGCCGCGAGCGGCGTCTGGGACGAGCCGCCGGTCGACGCGGCCGAGGACGGCTCGGTGG
>JALYRN010000900.1 GCA_030855295.1 Myxococcota bacterium
GCGCCCTGGACCGCGTCGGCCGACGCGTCGGCGGACTCCTTCCGATCCTCGCGCATCCCGCCGACCACGGCGTTGATCACGGCGACGATCGGAACCGCGAGGAACGCGCCCGGCAGCCCGAGGAGCACCGCGCCCGCGGTGACCGCCGCGAGCACGACGATCGGGTGCAAGTGCATCACGCGTCCCTGCACCACCGGCTGCGTGACGTTCGACTCGAGCAGCTCGATCGCCAGCCCGACGCCGAGGAACGCGAGCGCGACCGTCGGGCCACGCTCCGCCAGCGCGATCAGCGCGCCTGCGAGGTTCGCGACGATCGTTCCGACGAACGGGACGTAGCAGGCGACGAACGTGAAGAGCACGAGCGGGACCACCATCGGGATGTCGAGCACGAGCAGCGCGATGCCGGTCAGCACCGTGTTGATCGCGGAGATGATCGTGATGCCGACGATGTACCGCTCGAGGGTGTGCCAGCCCCGGCTGGCGGCGGCCTTCGCACGCGCGCGGTGGTGCTCGGGGATGGTCCGGATCGCGGCGTCGCGGATGCGCGCGCCGTCACGCACGAGGAAGAACGTGAACGCGAGCGCGAGCAGGAGCTGGGCGCCGAATTCGAACGTTCCGTAGACCGTCTGGTACGCCTCGCGCGCGAGCCGCTCGGTGCCGATGCCGTCCTGCAGCCGCTCGGTCAGCTGCCCGGCCTCGATGCCGAGCGGCGCCTCGCCGATCAGGCGGACGAGGTCCTCCCAGCCCGATCGGATCGCCTCCTCGAGCGCCGTCCACTGTCGGCTGATCCCGCGCACGAAGAGCGCGACGACCGCGCCGATCACCCCGATCACCAGCAAGAGCGGAACGCCGGAGGCGACGAAGCGGGGCGCGTGTCGTGCCCGCAGCCAACGTGCGAGCGGTGAGAGGAGCGCGCTCAGCACGACCGCGATCGCGAGCGGGATGGCGACGACGCGGACGCGACCGAGGATCTCGATCACCACCCACGCGAGCGCGGCGATCGCGAGCAGCCGCCACGAAGCCCCGCCCGCGACCGCGAGCCAGGTCGGTACGCGCGCCACCGCACCATCGTGCGCCGCGCCGCCGACGCGAACCGATTCGTCGTTGCCTGGGCCCATGTCCGTTCCATAAGCACCGCGGTCGGTGCGACCCCAACCTCGACGTGCTCGGTGTCGGCCCTCCGGGCGAGCGCTCCTGCTGGTCGTTTCACTCCGCGGCGAGCGTGGCGCTCGGACCAGGGAGCACCGTCACGTCCACGAGCGGCACCACGCCGTCCATCGCATCGAGGAAGCTCGCGCGCAGCGTGTCGCGCACGTCGTCCTCGATCGCCTCCCGCGAGCGGCCCGGATCCGTCTGCTCGACGACGGCGCTGACGAGGAGGACCTCGCCGTCGTAGCGCGTGATGTGGGAGCGCGTGAAGGCCGCCTCGACCTGAACGATCGACGCGCCTTCGACCGTCTCGATGCCGCCGCTGGCGATCTCGAGCGCGCGCCGGGACAGATCGCCCTTGAGGAGCGACGGTCCGCGTGCGAGCTGCAGCCCCACGAGCGCCGCGGTCGCGACCGCCGCCAGCGCGACCATCGCCGAGCGCCCGCGCGACGAGCCACGCGCGACCAGGGCGTCCGCCGGACGCATGCCGTTGAGCGCCATCGTCAGCGCACCGCCCGCGACGATCGCGGCGTACTGCAGGGCGAGCAGGAGGGCCATCTGCGCCGCGTAGTCCCACCTTCCGAGCGGCACCGAGAGACCGAGCACCGCGGCGGGCGGCGCGAGCGCGGCGGCGACCATGAACCCTGCCGCGGTGCCGCTGACGAGGCTGTCGCGATCGGACTTGATCTGCGTCTGCGCGCCCGCGGCGCCGGCGGCGAGCGCGACGAGCACCGCGTAGCCGGAGAGGCTCGTCACCTGCTCCATCATCATGGTCGACGTCGTGAGGCCGTACGCGATCCCGAAGAGCAGCGCCGCGACCGACTGCAGCGCGAGCGAGACCAGGAAGCGCGCTCCACCACGCGCGGCCATCCGCCAGTCGCCGAGCGTCGCGCCGATCACCGAGACGAGCGCGGGCGCGGCCATCGGGTTGATCAGCATCGCCGCCACCAGCAGGTAACCGGCGTCGAAGATCACGCCGAACGCGCCGATGATCCCGGCGAGCGCCGAGTAGACCAGGAGGCCTCGCCACGAGCCGATGCTCTGGAGCGAGCCGAGCAGGACCTCGAACGTCGAGAGCCGCGAGACGTCGCGGATCTGCTGGCCGACGTCGTCGAGCGGTGCATGCAGCGGCAGCGCGCCGGCAGGGAGCACGACGACGTCGGCGTCCTCGGCGATCTCTCGCGCGCGCTCGATCAGCTCGCCGACGCGATCGTTGGGCACGGTGGCGAGCACGAGCGCGCGCGCGTCGCCGTCCGAGGAGTCGTCGAACGACTCGAGGCGGAGCGCGAGGGGCGCCTCGACGCCGCACTCCCGGGCGCGCTCGACCATGCGCGAGGCGGCGTCCCGGCGAATGAGGATCTGAACGTGTCGCACGACACCTGTCGTAAGCCCGACGCGGCGAAGCTCCACGCGGCTCGCGCGCCGGCGTGAGCGCGGATCGATGCGGGCCCGGTCGGTGGGACGCGATGTCTCACCGACGCGCACGCGCGTTCGTCGCCGTGACGGCTTGGGGATCGCGGGCGCGACCCTAGCTCTCTCGGGTGGCGACCGACGAGCAGCGGCGCATCGGCGCGCCGAGCGCCGCGATGTTGGTGGTCGGCAGCACGATCGGCACGGGCGTGTTCACCACGACCGGGCTCCTGCTCGCGGATCTCGGCAGCCCGCTGCAGGTGATGCTGGTGTGGGCGATCGGCGGCGCGCTCGCGATGTGCGGCGCCCTCGCGTACGGCGAGCTCACGGCGGCGCTGCCCGAGAACGGCGGCGAGTACGCGCTGCTCTCGCGCATCTACCATCCTGCCCTGGGCTTCGTCAGCGGATGGATCTCGCTGATCGTCGGCTTCTCGGCGCCGATGGCGGCGGCCGCGATCGCGTTCGGCGCGTACGTCGAGCCGCTGGTGCCGGGCGTCGATCGCGCGGTGTGGGCGGTGGGGCTGATCGTCGCGCTCTCGAGCATGCACGCCTTCCGGGTGCGCGCGGGCGCGCGCCTGCAGGACGCGATCACGTGGGTCGACCTGGTGCTGGTCGCCGCGATCGCAGGCATCGGCATCGCGCTCGGCCGGCCGGGATCGGCGTTCGTCAGCGACGGCGCGTCGTTCGGCGCGCTCGCGGTCCGCGGCGACCTCGCGATCGCGCTGGTGTGGGTCAGCTTCAGCTACAGCGGCTGGAACGCCGCGGCGTACGTCGCCGGTGAGGTGCGCGATCCCGGCC
>JALYRN010000139.1 GCA_030855295.1 Myxococcota bacterium
CCGGTGCAGAGCGCGCCGGCGCCGTCGTTCGGCGGCTCGCCTGAGCCCGCGATCGGCGGGCCGATCGGCGGAGGGCCGAGCGGCGGGATGTCGCCGGGACCGGCAGCGTCGAGCGACACCGTGGTCTGCTCGAAGTGCCACAGCCCGAACAACAAGAGCTTCAAGTTCTGCGGCACCTGCGGTCATCCGCTGCAGGGGTCGATCCCCGCGCCCGCGATGCCGAGCCAGGCCGCCGCGCCGGTGTTGAGCTCGGGCCCGAAGCGCGGATCGCTCGTGCTGATCCGCCCGGACGGCAGCGAGGGCGACTCGTTCTCGCTCGGTGACACGACGCCGATCGGGCGCGAGTCGGGCGGGCTCTTCGCGAGCGACTCGTACCTGTCGCCGCGCCACGCGACGTTCACGTTCGGGCCGGACGGCCTCTCCGTGAAGGACGAGTCGAGCCTCAACGGCATCTACGTGCGGATCGCGGCGGACACGCCGACCGAGCTGCGCGATGGCTCGGTGTTCCGCATCGGCCAGGAGATCGTTCGCTTCGAGCGCCTGAAGTCGTCGCCGCCGCAGGGCGGGGTCGAGCTCATGGGCAGCCCGAGCGCGGGGCTGGTCGGGCGCATCTGTCTGCTGATCGGCCGCGAGACGACCGGCAACTGCTACGCGATCCCCGCGACCGGTCTGCACCTCGGTCGCGAGCGCGGAGACATCCTGTTCCCCGATGACGGGTACGTGTCGGGGCTCCACTGCCGCCTGCACGAGGAAGGGGGGCGCATGCTCCTGACCGATGCGGGCAGCTCGAACGGGACCTTCGTGCGGATCGACAGCACGGCGCAGCTGCCGAGCGGGTCGCTGCTCCTGATGGGCCAGCAGCTCTTCCGCGCCGAGTATTGATTCCGCCTCTCCGGGGGTGATCCAAGGGATTCGGCGAGGCCGAGGGCTTGGGTCACCCGGCGAACTTGCGTGCGCTCTCGGTCGGGGCGGTCTCGGTCTCGGCGGTCTCGGCGGTCTCGGCGGTCTCGGGATCGGCTTCAGTGGCGGAGAAGTGCTCGGCGAGCCACTTGGCGAGGCGGAGCTCGATCGCGACGGGCTGCTCGACGGGAGCGGCGTGGCTCGCGCCGCGGAGCAAGAAGAACTCGGCGCCCGGGATCACCTCGGCCATGTGCTGAGCGAGCGAGAAGGGCGTGAACGTGTCCCGCTCGGCGGCGACCACGAGCGTCGGCACGGCGATGCGCGCGAGCACGTCCTCGGCCGTGTGCTCGCCCGCGAGGCGCAGCATCGCGAAGAAGATGCTGGGCTCCATCGTGGCGACGTGCTCCATGTACCAGCGGAAGTCTTCCTCGCGGATCGCGAGGCGGTCGACCTCGCGCGACATCTGCGCCATGCGGAACGCGAGGCCCGGCGGGATGCGTCCCCAGAGAGCGCGCGCGATCCCTTGGTTGGCCTCGATCGTCTCGATGATCGTCGGCAGGACCTGCTGCAGCACGTCGCTGCCGTGGAAGGTCGTCGTGATCTTCCCGTACGAGCCGCAGAACAGCGCGAGACCAAGGACGCGGTCCGGCGCGAGGCGGTAGGCCTCGAGCGCGACCTGCGTGCCCATCGAGTGGCCCGCCAGGATCGCCCGCTCGACGCCGGCGGCGTCCATCACCGCCAGCAGATCACGGGCGTGCGCCGGCAGGTCGATGCGCGCCGCGTCCTGCGGCAGCCCGCTGCGACCGTGCGCGCGATAGTGCCAGTGCACGACGCGATGCTCGGCCGCGAGGTGCGGCTGCAGGTACTTCCACGCGAATCCGTCGCAGCCGATTCCGTCGCTGAGGACGAACGCCGGCGCGGCTTCCGCGGGGGACTCCACCTGCGGACCGCGCACGCCGTAGAAGAGGCGCGTGCCGTCGGGCGCGGTCGCAAAGCCCTGTCGGTCGTACTGCATCGAGATCCGAACGCGGACGCGCAGAGCGCCCGACGCGAGCCGCGTACGCGAGCGAAGAGCGCTGCGCGGCGGAAGTGAGCAGGAGGCTCACTCCGCCGACAGCGTCAGGTGGTCTCTTCGGGCTCGTTGTTCTCGTCGACGTCGTTCACCGACGGGAGCTTCCGGATCTCCGGGAGCCCGATCTTCACGCAACGCTGGACGATCCACGACAGCGAGCGATCGAGGCGCGCTGCCTCGTGCTGGATGTCCTGAAGCATCGACTCAGGAAAGTACAAGCTCTGCTTGCGCTTGTCGGTGCCCGCCATCCGATTCGCCTTCCTTGTTGTGCGCGTCCGTCCGCCCAGAAGGGCGCGACCAGACGGGACGCAGATGGTACTACACGCTCACCGTGAGCCGGTCAATGCGTGTGGGAGAAGAGACGTGCAGTGGCATCGATCGTGAGAAGAGTGGGACGAAGCGGCGCCTGTGGGCCGTGTGCGTCTCGGCCTTCTCCGGTGCGTTCGCCGGGGTGATCGGAGTCGGGCTGGTGTTCTTCGGCGGGCGCGCCGAGGCGACGCCGACGCGCGCGAGCCCCTACGCCAACCTCGCGATCTTCGCGCGCGCGCTCGCGCACATCGAGGCCTCTCACGTCGAGCCGCCCGATCAGGATCGGCTGATCTACGGAGCGATCGAGGGGATGGTCGGCACGCTCGACCCGCACAGCACGTTCCTCGATCCGAGCGAGTACCGGATCCTGACGAGCGACACCGAGGGACAGTTCGGCGGGATCGGCGTCGCGATCGACGTGCGCGACGGCTGGCTGACGGTGCACGGCGTGACCGAGGGCAGCCCTGCCGAGCGCGCGGCGCTGCAGCCGGGCGACCGCTTCCTGACGATCGACGGATGGGCGGCGCGCGACATGCCGCTCTCGCAGGCGGTGCGCCGCATGCGCGGCGATCCCGGGACCGACGTTCGGGTGCGCATCCGCCGCGTCGACGTCGAGGATGCGATCGAGGTCACGCTCACGCGCGAGGTGATCTCGGTCGAGGCGGTCGAGGCGCGCGTGCTGCCCGATCGCGTCGTGTACGTGAGGATCCGTTCGTTCCAGGGGACGACCACCGAGGAGCTCCGCGCGGCGCTCGATCGCGCGGCGGAGGAGACGCGGGCAGCGGGTGGGATCACCGGCGTGCTGCTCGATCTGCGCGGCAACCCGGGCGGCCTGCTCGACGAGGCGGTGCGCGTCTCCGACGAGTTCCTCGAGGAAGGCGTGATCGTGTCGACGCGGGGGCGCGACGGCGCGCTGCTCGACGAGGCGCGCGCGCGCCGGGCGGGCACGAGGCCGGCGTGGCCGATGGTCGTCGTCGTCGATCACTTCAGCGCGAGCGCCGCGGAGATCGTCGCGGGCGCGCTGCAGGACCATCACCGCGCGACGATCGTGGGCGCGCGCACGTGGGGCAAGGGGAGCGTTCAGAACATCATCGAGCTGCCCGACGGAAGCGCGGTGAAGCTGACGGTCGCGCGCTACTACACCCCCGACGGCACGTCGATCCAGGCGCACGGGATCGAGCCGGACGTCGAGGTCGAGCAGCTCGACGCCGAGACGCTCGCGCGGCTCCGTAGGGAAGGGCACGTCGTCAGCGAGGCGGTGCTCGAGGGACATCTCTCGGGCGAGCGAGAGCTCGAGGAGCGCACGACGCCGCCGCGGACCGAGGCGCGGTCGGGGCCGAGCGAGGGCGAGGACGACGAGGAGTCTCTCGAGGACGACTTCCAGGCGCAGCTCGCGCACGACATTCTGTCGTCGATGATCGAGCGCGCGGGCGCCGCGCGCTGACCCCGACATTTGAGTGCTCGCTCCGGAGGGACCGGACGGGAGCGGTTCGCGATCTTGGACCGCCGCTGCTGAAGCCGAAAAGCGGGCGGCGGGGGTGCCCCGTCGGATAGCATCGGGCCCTTCTCGGAGGGCTCATGCGGCGGACTCGGCTCGGAATGATCGCGATCGCAGCGTTCGCGGTGGGATGCGGTGGTCTTCGCGTCGCGATGGTCGACTCGGCGTACCAGCGGCCGAGCAACGTCGCGGTCTACTTCACGGTCGACAGTGCCAACGGCGATCCGGTCGGCGGCCTGCAGGCGACCGACTTCCGGATCTACGAGGACGGGCAGCTCGTCTCGCCCACCGAGAGCCAGCAGACCATCGTGAACCCCGAGGTCGCGGCGGAGCACTACACGCTGCTGCTCGTCGACATGAGCGGCAGCGTGACCGAGAGCGATCAGGTGCCGCTGATCCAGCAGGCGGCGACCGAGTTCACGTCGCAGCTCGAGGGCAACCAGCGCGTCGCGGTGTACGCGTTCGACGGCTCCGAGGAGATCTTTCCCATCGCGGGGTTCACGACCGGCGGCGCGGCCGGCGGGATCTCGCGGCTCGGATCGTTCCGCACCCGCGATCCGTCGACGAACCTGCACGGTGCGGTCGTCGCGGCGATCGGCGTGCTCGACGCGGAGCTCGCGCGCTCGCAGGTGCCGCTGCGCTTCGGGACCGTCGTGGTGTTCACGGACGGCAGCGATCGCGCGGCGCGCGTGACGCGGAACGACATGGGGCGCGCGATCGACGACAGCCCCTACGACGTGTTCGCGATCGGCGTGGGGAGCGAGATCGACGAGGGCACGCTGGGCGCGGTGGGCCGCGACGGCTACGTGCTCGTCGAGGACACCGACGCCGTCACGGCGGCGTTCCAGCGCATCGGCGAGCGGATCCTCGCGATGACCCGCCGCTTCTACCTGCTGAGCTACTGCAGCCCGGCGCGCGCGGGCACGCATCGCGTCACGGTCGAGGCGGTCACGCCGGAGGCGACCGGGAACCTCAGCTACGACTTCGACGCGACCGGGTTCGGCCCGCAGTGCCGCTCGGAGAGCCCGCCGCCGTTCGCGGTCGGCAACGCGAGGACGACGCGCACGCGGCCCCGCGCGGCGCGCGGCTCGCGCATCCAGGTCCGCGCAACCGCGCAGTGATCAGGAATCGCGCGCCCGGGAGGGTCACTGCCCCGGAGGGTCACTGCCCGGGATCGTCGGTCGCGCGCTCGGACGTGTCGATCGGGAGCTCGCCGGGCTGAGGGATCGGGCGAGGCGGGGGATCGGCCGCTTGATCCTCGCGGATCGAGTACCGCACGAGCGCGCGCAGGATGTCGTTGCGCTCGAGGTTGCCGACCAGGCGCTTGACGTCCTCGTAGATCGACGGGTCGACGAGGAGACCGCCGAGCGTGCCGCGGCCGGCCCGCACGTCGGCCATCACCGCGCGCAGGTCGGCGCTGACGGCGGTGAGGTTGGTGATGAGGTCGCCGGCGCTGTCGCCGTAGAGCAGCTCGTGCGCGTTGCCCTCTCCGGTGCGGACGTCGCGCAGGATCGTCGCCGCCTCGCCCGCGGTGTCGGCGAGGCTCGTGAGGAGGCGCGTGCCCTCCTCGCCGTAGATCAGATCGTGCGCGGTGCCGTCGCCATCACGGATCTCGCTGGTGATCGCGCGCACGTTGCGCGCGGTCTGCGCGATCTCGCTGGTCGCGACCTGGACCGAGCCGAGCGTGCTCTCGACGCGGTCGGCGAGCTCGGGGTCGCGGATGAGGCGCGGGATCGTGCCGTCTTCCTCGGCGAGCATCCGCGTGATCTCGGCGATGTTGTGGCTGATCGTGTGCAGGTCGCGGCGGAAGTCGTCGTCGGCGAGCGTCTCGGTGAACTCGCGCACGTTCTCGACGGCGGGGCGCGCGTCGTTCATCAGCTCGCCGGCCTGGGCGAGCGCGCCGAAGAGGCCACCGCTCTCGATCGACGGGATCTCCGCGCCCTCCGGGAGCGGCTCGCCCGCGCCGGGCGTGAGCTCGACGAGCATGTCGCCGAGGAGACCCTTGCTGCCGAGCGACGCGATGGTGGCGCCCTCGAGCGTCTCGTCGTCGGTCGGTCCCGTGACCAGCTCGGCGACGTCCTCGCGGACCTCCATCGTCACGCGGATGCGACCGCCGTCGCCGAACGTGATCGCCGCCACCGTCCCGACGTCGATGCCGGCGAGGCGGATCGGCGAGCCGGTGCGGAGGCCCGCCACGTTCGTGAACTCCGTCGTGTACACGCGGCGCGTAGCGAACATCGCGCTGCGGTTGCCGAGCGTGAACACGAGCGCGGCGCCGATCACCAACGCCAGCGTGACGAAGATGCCGACCTTGAACTCGGTGGATCGCCCTGGGTTCATACGCTGGCGGGAGCCTCGCTCCCCCTCGTAGGACACGGTCCGAAACGCGTCAACACGGGGAGCCGTCGGCGCTCGGCGATCATCCGCCGTAGCGCAGCAGCGTGGCGGCGTCCTCGGTCTCCGGCGCGTTGCCCTCGATGAAGTCGCGCACCGTCTCCTCGGTGGTGTCCCGCGCCTCGTCGACGGTGCCCGACCACACCACGAAGCCCTTGTCGATCATGGCGATCCGATCGCTGACCTGGAACGCGCTGTCCATGTCGTGCGTGACGACGATCGAGGTGACCTTGTAGCGCTCCTTCGTCGTGACGATGAGCTGGTTGATCCGCTCGGTGTTGACGGGGTCGAGCCCGGTCGTCGGCTCGTCGTAGAGGATCACCTCGGGCCGCAGCGCGAGCGCGCGCGCGAGGCCGACGCGCTTGCGCTGTCCGCCCGAGAGCGACGACGGGAGCATGTCCTGGGTGTCGGGCAGGCCGACGTCGGCGAGCGACTGCGCGACGAGCTCGTCGAGCTCGCGCTGTGGCATGCGGTGGTGCTCGCGCACACCGTACTCGACGTTCTCGCGCACCGTCATCGAGTCGAAGAGCGCCGCGCCCTGGAAGAGCATCCCGATGCGCCGGCGGATCGCGCTGAACTCGCGCTCGCTCTTGTCGTCGACGCGCTGGCCGTCGTACGTGATGGTGCCGCCGTCGGTGGACAGCAGTCCGATCAGCATCTTGAGCATGACGCTCTTGCCCATGCCCGAGCCGCCGATGATCGTGAGCGACTCGCCGGCGTGGACGTCGAGGTTGAGATCCTCGTAGACGACCTTCGGGCCGAACGACTTGCGGACGTTTCGGAACTCGATCAGCGCCACGGATCTGCCGCGAGCCTAGCACGCAGATCTTCGAGACCAATTGCCGGCGCGCGCATGCGCGAGGGCGCTGCGGTGCTCGCGGGTGGGCGATCGCCTGCGATCCTCGTAGACCATCCGCTGGGAGAGACCTCGAGGAGTTGCCGAGCTGGATGAGCATCACTGCGATCGTGCGCGCCGCCGGCGTCGCCAGCGCGCTCGCGTGCGCCGCGATCGCGCTCGGAAGCGCCGCGTGCACGCCGGGCTCCGGCGAGGCGCTCGGTGCCGCCGAGGCGGTCGCGATCGCCGGTGAGCACGCCGAGGACGTCGACTCGTTCGAGCGATGGGCGCTGCGGATCGCGGCGGCGGACACGACGTTCCCGAGCCGCGCCGCGATCGAAGAAGCGGCGTTCGCGCCCGTGCGAGGGCAGACGGGGATCGAGGGCGCGTGGATCGAGCGCGCCGGGCCCGACCCGTGGAGGCTCGCGCACCCGCGGCGCGCGTCGCTGCCGAACGATCTCGCGTGGCGCCGAGCGCGCCTCACCGGACTGCACGAGTACGAGGTCGCGCGCGCGGGCACCCTCCGGTACGTGCGAGCGCGCAGCGAGACCTCGGGCGGCGCGACCCTCGTCGTCACGCTCGCGTTCGAGCCCGACGACGCCGCGGACTAGGGGGCGCGGGCGCCGGGCTCGACGGCGCGCGCCGTCGTGCGCATGCTGCTCTGCCGTGGAGATCGTCCTCGTTCGTCACGCCGAGTCGATCTGGAACGCGGAGAACCGCTGGCAGGGCCAGACCGACGTTCCGCTCTCGGATCGCGGTCGCGAGGAGGCGCGACGGCTGGGCGCGCGCCTCTCGGCGATGTCGTTCGATCGCCGGCTCTGCTCCGATCTCTCTCGCGCGCGCGACACGGCCGCCGCGATCGGCGGAGAGATCGAATTCGATCGCGCGCTGCGCGAGATGGATCTCGGGAGCTGGGGTGGTCTGCTGCACTCGGAGGTGCGCGAGCGACATCCCGAACAGGTCGCCGCGATGATCGCCGGCGCGCCGATGCGCATCGGTGGTGGCGAGTCGATCCCCGAGCTCGAGAAGCGCGCACAGGACACCCTCGCGCGGATCGTCCGCACGTCACGCCCGGGCGATCGCGTGCTGGTCGTCACCCACGGCGGCGTGATCCGCGCGCTCTTGATGTCGCTCCTGGGCGCGCGCGCGCGCCGGCCCCTGATCGGCGCCACGAACACGTCGATCACCCACCTGCGGGTCGATGCGCGCGGAGGAATCGCACTGGCCGCGTACAACTGCAGCGCACACCTCGATCCGCGGGAGGGCGAGGACGACGACGAGCTCGCGTCCGGCGCGCCTGACGAGGTGATCCGCCGCACCATCGCGCATCTCGGCCTCGCGTCCTCGGCCGCGGACCGCTTCTGCGCACCGCCGGCCGGGACCATCACGCGGCTCGCCCGCGGCAGCGAGCCAGCGCTGCGCGCATTCGCGATCCCCGCGCTGAGCGAGCCGATCTCGCGACCGGCCTGAGCCGGCCGCGCCGCGCGCTCGATCGACTGGCACGCGCGCTGCTCTTCTGCGTACGCGAGTCCCCCACCCGCGAGCAGGAGAACACCGATGCACACCCGCACACCGCGCATGCCGCGCCCCCGCACCACGCTGAAGTCCGCCGAGCTGCGCCGCCTCGACTCGGGCGTCGCCGAGCTCGAGGCGCTCGCCGGCACCGACCCGATCCTCCTGACGATGCTCGCCGCCGCGCGCGCCTGTCGCGCGAAGATCACCCGCGATTCACGCGGCTGATCGGCCCCTCGCGACCACTCCGCGAAACGCACTGGAAACGCGACGCGAGAGCCGTCATCCTTGCCGGCCCTGTGTCATCCCTGAGTCTGCGCGGCATCAAGAAGGATCTGGGGGGGAACCCGATCCTGCGCGGCGTCGATCTCGAGGTCGGCGACGGCGAGCTCGTCGTCCTCGTCGGCCCGAGCGGCTGCGGCAAGAGCACGCTCCTGCGCACCGTCGCAGGGCTCGAGATCCCCGACGGCGGCACGATCCGCATCGGGGACCGCGACGTGACGCACCTGCCGCCACGCGATCGCGACGTCGCGATGGTGTTCCAGAGCTACGCGCTCTATCCCCACCTCACCGTGCGCGACAACCTCGCGTTCGGGCTGAAGCTGCGCGGCACCGATCCCAAGACGATCGCGGCGCGCACCAGCGAGGTCGCGGAGATGCTCGGCCTCGCGCACCTGCTCGATCGATACCCGCGCCAGATGTCGGGCGGGCAGCGACAGCGCGTCGCGATGGGTCGCGCGATCGCGCGCCGTCCTTCGATCTTCCTCTTCGACGAACCGCTCTCCAACCTCGACGCCGCGCTGCGCGCCGACGTGCGGCTCGAGATCAAGCGCCTGCACGCGCGGCTGCGCGCCGAGCAGCAGGGCGCGACGATGCTCTACGTCACGCACGATCAGGTCGAGGCGATGACGCTCGCCGATCGGCTGGTCGTGCTCAAGGCGGGCCACGTCGAGCAGATCGGCGCGCCGCTCGAGGTCTACGCGCGCCCGAGCTCGCGCTTCGTCGCGTCGTTCCTCGGCTCGCCGGCGATGAACTTCGTGGCCGGCGAGATCGTCGACGGCCGCGTGCGTGCCGATGGGCTCGACGCGCAGCTCGAGGGCCGGACCGCAGGCGCCGACGGCGCGCTTCCGCGCGAGCAGCGCAGGACGGTGATCGCCGGCGTGCGCCCGCACGACGTGGTGCCGAGCGCGAACGGCCACGCCGACATCACGATGCGCGTCGAGGTGATCGAGGCGATGGGCTTCGAGGCGTACGCGCACGGCCGCGTCGGCGAGCATCCGTTCGTCGCGCGGCTCGAGGGCGACCGTGCGCGAACGGTCGGCCCCGGCGACACCCTCGGGCTCGACATCGCGAGCGGCAGCCTCCACCTCTTCGACCCCGACTCCGAGCGGACGCTGCAATGATCGCGACCCGCTCGCGACGCGCGGCCCTCGGCGCCGCGCTGGTTGCGCTGATCGTGCTTCCGTCGGCCGTGACGCTGACCTTGGTGTCGCCCGCCGGCGGCCAGGAGCGCTCACGCCTCGTGCTCTGGCACTCGTACGGCGAGCGCGAGGAGCGCGGCCTCGCGGCGGCGGTCGCGGCGTTCGAGCAGCAGCACGCGGGCATCGACGTCCAGGTCAACGCGATCCCGTTCGGCGCGTACGCCTCGAAGCTCGAGGCCGCGATCCCGGTGCGCCGCGGGCCCGACCTCTTCATCGACGCGCACGATCGCCTTCCGTCGTACCTCGAGGCCGGGCTGTTGCAGCCCTTCGGCGCGCTCGATCCCGCGCTCGAGGACGATCTCGAGCGCGCGCACCTCGACGTGCTGACCGCGGACGGCACGCTCTACGCGCTGCCGCTCTCGGTGAAGAGCGCGGTGCTCTTCGTCAACGACGCGCTCGTCGGCGAGCACGCGATCGAGTCGCTCGAGGATCTCGAGGCGCTGCGCAGCGAACTGCCGGAGGGCTCGTTCCCGCTCGCGTGGGACGCCGACGACGCCTATCAGTT
This sequence comes from Myxococcota bacterium, assembly GCA_030855295.1. Taxonomy (GTDB): domain Bacteria; phylum Myxococcota_A; class Polyangia; order Polyangiales; family Sandaracinaceae; genus Sandaracinus. The sequence goes on from JALYRN010000139.1 coordinate 10,507, forward strand.
CGCCGCGCTGCTCCATGCGTACGACGGCGCGCTGCTCGACGACGAGGGCCGCTACGGCTTCGCCTCTCCCGCGGCGGAGCGCGCGCTCGAGCACCTGCTGCGCCTGATGCACGCGCGCGTGATCCCGGAGGAGACCTCGTACGAGCTGGTGCGCGATCTCTTCCGCGGAGGCCGCGCCGCCGCGGCGATCAGCGGGCCGTGGTTCGCCAACGATCTGGGCGCCGAGCTTCGCTGGTCGGTGCATCCGCTCCCGATCGTCCGCGCCGCCGGCGACCGTGCGATGACGCCGTTCGCGACCGTCGAGTCCGCGATGATCGCGGAGGGCGCGCGCGATCCCGAGGGGGCGCGCCTGCTCGCGAGCTTCCTCGGCGGGCGCGAGGGCGCGCTGCTCCGCGCGCTCGAGGGCGATCACATCGTCGCGTCGCGCAGCGCATGGCAGGAACCGCGGCGC
>JALYRN010000901.1 GCA_030855295.1 Myxococcota bacterium
CCTGGTGCCCACCGCATGGCACCGTGCCCACGCGTCGGGGCTCGCCGCGGAGGCCGACGCGCGTCGCGCGGCGACGCACGGCGCGTCCGCGCGCTCGATCACGCTGGCGAGCCGCGTGCGCACGACCTTCTTCGTCGCCACCGGTGCGTGGGTGATCCTGATGGTCGTGCTGCCGATGATGCTCGCCGGGCTCGTGTCCCGGATGCTGTATGGCTGACGATCCGATGCACGGCGTGACGCTCCAGAAGATCCTGGAGCACCTCGTCGCGCGGTACGGCTGGGACGAGCTGGGTCGTACGATCCCGATCCGCTGCTTCACGCACGACCCCAGCATCAAGTCGAGCCTGACCTTCCTGCGGCGCACGCCGTGGGCGCGCGCGAAGGTCGAAGAGCTCTATCGCCAGACCATCGAGTTCGATCGCGGGCCGTGATGCGCACGGCCCGGATCGCCGTTGCGCGTCACGGGCTCGCTCACTTCGCGCGGAAGCCGTAGGCCTGGCCGGCGAGCGTCGCGCCCGCCATCAGCCCCTGCTCGTCGTCGACGAACACCGCGACGCCATCCTCGAACCGCGTTGCCGCGGCGGCGCCCGACTGGATCGCGGTCGCCGTCACGCCGGCCGACGGGTCGAAGCTCCCCGCCGTCAGGCGGTCGAGCGCGGCTTGCGTCGGGAACACGATGATCTGCGCGAACGACTGCCCGCCGATCTGCACACCGATCGAGCCCTCGCGCAGCTCCGCGTAGCCGATCGACCGACCGTTCTCGTACACGACACCGACGCCCGACGCCGCGCCGACGATCAGCTCAGTCGATCGCGGGGACGAACCCCGACGACGGCTCGCGCGCGAGCGCGCCGCGCAGCGCGTCGACCCGCGCGCGCAGCGCGTCGCCTTCGTGCGCGCGCGGCGGGTGCACGCCCCAGATCGGCCGCGGCCACGCGTCGTCCTCGCGGAAGCGCGCGACGACGTGCACGTGCAGCTGCGCGACGACGTTCCCGATCGCCGCGACGTTCATCTTGTGGGCCGACACCAGCCGCGCGAGCGTCGACGCGACCAGCGCCGACTCGTCGATCAGCGCGCGCCGATCGTCGCTCGACAGCTGATGGATCTCCGTGACCTCGGCGCGCGCCGGCACCAGCAGCGCCCACGGATAGCGCGCGTCGCGCGACCATCGCACGCAGCAGAGCGGCAGCCGCCCGACCGCCGCGCTGTCGGCCTCGAGGCGCGGATCGAGCACGAACGCGGGAACGGAATCGGTCATGCGCAAGAAGGTAGCGCGGCGCGATCGCGGTCGGAGCTCAGGGGCCGGAGACCTTCTCGCGGTCGGCGACGTGCGCCGCGACGAAGCGTGCGTCGTCCTCGCTCGGCAGCCCCGTGACGAGCGGGAGCGCGGCGTCGCCGTCGGTGTCGAGCACCACCGCCCAGCTCTGCACGTTGCGCTGACCGAGTGGGCTCTTGTCGCGCTTCACGAACACGCTGCGCAGCCCCACGAGCGAGACCTGCTTGTCGCCGCGCCACCGCAGCGGTCCGTGCTTCACGGTGGCGTCGCGTCCCTCGATCCGCAGCACGGTGCGGTTCAGGAAGAGCGCGAGCGTGTAGTAGGTCAGTCCCACGCCGACCACGACGTGCAGCAGTGGGAACACGAGCATCAGGATCGTCGGCGCCGCCGGCGCGTCGCCCGACGTCAGCGTCATCAGCGCCGTGCCGTACCAGAACACGAGAAACGAGTCCCAGCACACGCAGAACACCGCGAGGAAGAGCGCCTGGAGGCGGAACCATCGCCGCGTCAGCACGAGCGCGCCGCTCGTCGCGCCCGCCGGAGCCCGGTAGCCGGGCTCGGTCGCTCGCGGCGGCGTCGACGTGCCCTCGACCGTCCAGCCCTGCGGCGTCGCGAGATCACGCCGGCGCGCGACCGCCGGCGCGCCGTCCTGCTCGCGCAGCTGGGCCTCGAACGCGAACACGTCGCCGCACTCGCACTTCGCGAGCCGCGTCGAGAGATCGACGTTCGCGGGCGCGATCGCGGCCCCGCAGCTCGAACAGAGAATCCGCGCCATGTCACTCCGAGGTCCGACGAGCCCGCCGGACCCCGAGCACTCTACCGCGGCAGCGATCGACGCGTGGCGCGACTCCGCGGCGCGCCGTGATCCGAGCACTCCGAGGGCGAGCACATCTGCCGGGTCAGCGGCCCAGCTTTCGCTCGGCGATGATCGCGGCGTTCTTCGCCTCGGCGGTCTGGAGCGCGGGTCGCTCGCCGAGCCGCTGCGCGTACTGCGTCAGTCGCGGAGTCGCGGGCAGCATGTCGAAGCGCAGCATCCAGCGGACGGTGCCGCCGAGGATCGTGTCGGCGATCGAGAAGGTCTCGCCGAGCACGAACGGTCCGTCGGCGAGCAGAGACTCGAGCGACGCGACCATCGAGTCGTAGTCGCCGAAGCCAGCCTGTCCGGTCGGGACCTCCCATCCCTTCATCTTCGCGAGCGACGCCGGCTCGATCACCGCCGACGGGAACACGCACGCGCGGAGGAACTTGCCGCGCTGGCTCGCGTCGAGCGCAGGGGCGAGACGGCCGGGCGCGTAGCGATCCGCGAGGTAGATGCCGATCGCGGCCGTCTCGGTGACGATTGTCTCGCCGTCGACGAGGATCGGGATCTTGCCCATCGGGTTGAGCGCCCGGAGGCGCTCGCTCTTCTGCTCTCCCTTGGTCAGCTCGACGTGCTCGAGGCGGTAGGGGCGCCCGAGCTCCTCGAGCATCCAGACGACGCCGGCCGCGCGCGAGAACGGGTGGTGGTAGAGGACGATCTCCGTCATGCCGCGGAGGCTCGCAGCCGGCGGGAGCCCCCGCAACCATCTCCCCACTCGGTCGCGGGCGGCGCTATGATCGCCGCTTCCGATGATCGAGCTCCGCCACCGGCCAAGGTCGTGAAGTGACGCGCTCTCCGCGCCCGCTCGCAGCGTCTGCGTCGCTGCTCGACGCGCTCTCGCTCTGCGAGATCGCAGCGCGTCACCTGCCGGTGCGCGGCGGGCGACGCGCGAAGCCGGTCCTGTCGCTCTCGCACGTGGTGCGCGTCGAGGAGGAGATCTCCGCGCACCTGCACGACGACGTGCTGGTGCTGCTCGCGCTCGGCGATCCGGTCGCGCGCCTGATGACCGGGCTCGCCAGCACGATGTCGATCGCGGAGGCGGCCGAGGACGCCGACACGCCCGAGGGCTACGTCCGGATCTCCAGGGTGTACTCCGATCCGATCGGCGAGCTCGTCGACGGCGCGCACGGCGGCGCGTACCTCGATGTGCTCGTGCCCCGCGCGCCGACCGGCGACGCCGCGCAGGTCCTGGTCGCGCGCGACGGC
>JALYRN010000902.1 GCA_030855295.1 Myxococcota bacterium
GTGTACCTGCGCGCGACCGAGCTCGCGCCGGGACGGGCGAGCGCATGGCGCGGGCTGGGGCTGTCGGCCGCGAGCACCGGCGATCGACGGACCGCCACGCGCGCGCTGCGCCGCTACCTCGAGCTCGATCCGAGCGCGCGCGATCGTGACGCGATCGAGCGCCGCCTGGCGCGCCTCGGATCGTGAGTCGACGGGAGCGCCCCGGCTCTCAACCCGGCGAGTCGGGGAACTGCGAGGCGAGGAGCACCGCGATGTCCTCGGGGCCGAAGCCCGGCGCGATCCCGTGCAGCACGGTGCGCGCCGTGCGCGCCAGCTCGGCCGCGCTCGAGAGCCGTCGATCGGCGTCGCGGCGGAGGGCGTGCACCGTCAGTGCGTCGATCGCCGCCGGCACGTCCTCGTTCCATCGAGAGGGCGCCTCGAGATCGCCGCCCTTGATGCGCCTCGCCGCCTGCACGAGATCGCCCGGCATCAGCCGCCTCTGGGTGAGGCACTCCCAGAGCACGACCCCGAGCGCCCACACGTCCGTGCGCGCGTCGACCCAGATCCCGTCGAGCTGCTCGGGCGCCATGTACGCGATCTTGCCGAGCCGCGTGCCGATCGTCGTCATCAGCTCGTGATCGGCGCTCTTCGCGAGGCCGAAGTCGCTCACCTTCACCTCGCCCTCCCACGAGAGCAGCACGTTCTGCGGCGAGACGTCGCGATGCACGATGCCGAGCGGCTGGCCGTCGTCGCCCCGGCGCCGGTGCACGTAGTCGAGCGCGGAGGCGACCTGCGAGACGATCGCGAGCGTGTGCGCGATCGGCAGTCGCTCGCCGCGCTCGCCGAGCCGCGTGAGGAGCTCCGCGAGCGTGATCCCCTCGACGAGCTCCATCACCAGGTAGCGCTCCGGCACCGTCGCGTAGTCGAGCACCTGTACGAGGTTGGCGTGCGTGAGGCGCGCGTTGGTGCGGGCCTCGTTCGCGAAGCGCGCCTCGAGCTTCGGATCGTCGCGGAAGTGCGCGTGCATCCGCTTGAGCGCGACGATCTTGCGGAAGCCGCGATCGCCCTCGCGCTCGGCGCGGAACACCGACGCCATGCCGCCCGCGCCGAGGCTCTCGAGGATGCGATAGGGCCCGACGTGCCCGGGAATGCTCGGCATCAACCCGTCCAGCATCGAGGCGAGGCGATCGCCGGTCAAGGCTTCGTGCAGATACCCGGGTCTCACGCGGGGTCGGTTGCGCTGGGCCCCGGGAAGATTCGGGGTTTCCGCGTGTTGCAGGCCCCGCGAGCTGCGTGCTAACGGCCGGGTCACACAATGTACACCGACGTCCGAGCGATCAACGAGATGGTCCAGCGCGAGAGCGCGTTCGTCGATCCGATCATGCACGAGGTGCGGAAGGTCATCGTCGGACAGGAGGCGATGATCGAGCGCATCCTGATCGGTCTGCTGACCGGCGGGCACGTGCTCCTCGAGGGCGTCCCCGGCCTCGCGAAGACGCTGACCGTGAAGACGGTGTGCGACACCATCTCGGCGCACTTCTCGCGCATCCAGTTCACGCCCGACATGCTGCCGGCCGACGTCGTCGGCACGGTGATCTACAACCAGCAGAAGGGCGAGTTCACCGCGAAGAAGGGGCCGATCTTCGCGAACCTCGTGCTCGCCGACGAGATCAACCGCGCGCCCGCGAAGGTGCAGAGCGCGCTGCTCGAGGCGATGCAGGAGCAGCAGATCACGATCGGTGACACCACGCACCAGCTCGCGCAGCCGTTCATGGTGATGGCGACCCAGAACCCGGTGGAGCAAGAGGGCACGTACCCGCTCCCCGAGGCGCAGATCGATCGCTTCATGCTGCACGTGAAGGTCGGTCATCCCTCGCGCGACGAGGAGAAGACGATCATGACGCGCATGGCGCAGGCGACGCTCGCCGGGCCGCGGCGCAAGCGCCAGAGCGCCGAGGGCGAGGGCCCGCCCGATCCGCTCGCGGTGCAGCGCATCTGCACGCCGGAGCAGGTGCTGCGCGCGCGCGAGACGATCGGGCACATCATCGTCGACGAGAAGATCAACGACTACATCGTCGACGTCGTGATCGCGACGCGCGATCCGAAGAAGGCGGGCCTCAAGGACCTCGCGGGCATGGTCGCGCACGGAGCCTCGCCGCGCGCCTCGATCGCGCTGAACCTCGCATCGCGCGCGCACGCGTTCATCCGGCACCGCGGCTACGTGACGCCGGAGGACGTCAAGGCCGTCGGCCCCGACGTGCTGCGGCACCGCATCATCCTCACCTACGAGGCGGAGGCGGAGGAGCTGACGAGCGAGCAGGTGGTGCGCCGGATCTTCGACACCGTCGAGGTCCCCTAGATCGCCCGTCCATGATCCCGCGCGAGCTCATCAAGAAGCTGCGGACGATCGAGATCCGCACGTCACGGCTGGCCAACGAGCAGCTGGCGGGCGGCTATCACTCGGTCTTCAAGGGCCGCGGCATGGCGTTCAGCGAGGTGCGCCAGTACCAGCCGGGCGACGACGTGCGCTTCATCGACTGGAACGTCAGCGCGCGCATGAACGACGTCTACGTGAAGGTCTTCACGGAAGAGCGTGAGATGACCGTCATGCTCCTCGTCGATCTGTCGGCGAGCGAGCGCTTCGGCAGCGTCGCGCGGCCGAAGGTGGAGACCGTCGCGGAGGTCGCCGCGCTGCTCGCGTTCAGCGCGATCAAGAACAACGATCGCGTGGGCTTGATCCTCTTCACCGATCGCGTGGAGCGCTACGTGCCGCCCAAGAAGGGCAAGGGGCACGTGATGCGCGTGGTCACCGAGATCCTGACGGCGCAGCCGAAGGGCAGGGGCACCGACATCCGGTGCGCGCTCGATCTGCTGGGCGGCGTGCAGCGGCGGCGATCGGTCGCGTTCCTGGTCAGCGATCTGATCGCGCGCGACTGGGAGCGCAGCCTGCGGATCGCGTCGGCGCGTCACGACCTGATTCCCGTGCAGGTCGTGGATCCGCGCGAGGAGGAGCTGCCGGACATCGGGTTCGCGCTCGTCGAGGATCTCGAGAGCGGCGAGCTGCTCGAGATCGACACCAGCGACGCGAGGGTGCGGCGGGCGTACGCGTCGCGGGTCGCGAAGGAGCGCGCGCAGCGCGAGCAGCTCTTCGGCCGGCTCGGCGTCGATCACGTGCTGGTGCGCACCGACCGCGACTACGCGCGCGCGCTGAGCGAGCTCTTCCGGCGGCGCGGCAAACGCATGAAGGGGTACGGATGAGAGCGCCTGCGGTCGCCGCGCTCGCGCTCGCGCTGTGTGCGCCGTCGATCGCGGCGGCGCAGGACGCGGTGGTGCGCGATGCCGGCGCGCGTGATGCGGGCG
>JALYRN010000903.1 GCA_030855295.1 Myxococcota bacterium
GGCTCCGGCGCAGGCGCGACGCCATCTCGGGATCTCCGCCGAGCTCGAAGCAGCGCGCCGCCTTCTCGGCGGCCGCGCGCATCCGCCCCTCGAGCGTGCCCACCTCGTCGGGCGCGACGCCGAGCGCGTCGAGCATCACCTTGCCGGCCTCGAGGTAGCGCTCGTTCGCGACGAGCAGCCTCGCCGCGTCGCCGGGCGAGCCTGCCCTGACGTAGAGCTCGACGGCCTTGTCGACGTGCCCGCGCGCCTCGAGATCGTGCGCGGTCTGCAGCCGGATCTCGCGGACGCGATCGCTGCTCACACCGCACCTGCCCGCGCGATCATGTCGCGCAGCACCGCGGGATCGTTGGCGTGCGTCATCGCCTCGCGCTCCTCCACCTCGCCGCCGACCACGAGCTCGCAGAGCGCGTGCTCGAGGCTCCGCGCGCCGGCCATCAGCTGCTCGCCGCTGCGCAGGTACGAGTCGACCTGGTGCAGCTTGTTCTCGCGGACGAGGTGCGAGACCGCGTGCGACGGGAGCAAGACCTCCATCGCCGCGACCCGGCCCGCGTGCGACGCGAGCTTGCACAGGCGCTGCGCCACCACGCCTCGCATCACGATCGAGAGTGTCGTCCGCACCTGATCCTGCACGTCGCCGGGGCACGCGCCGACCAGACGATCGACCGCCTTGGCGGCCGAGCCGGTGTGGAGCGTCGCGAGCACGAGCACGCCCGCCTCGGCGGCGCTCAGCAGCATCGCGACGGTCTCGTAGTCGCGCACCTCGCCGACGACGAGCACGTCGGGGGCCTCACGCAGCGCCGAGCGGAGCGCCGACGCGAAGCTCGTCGCGTCGCGTCCGAGCTCGCGCTGGGTGATCACCGAGCGCATCGGCTTGTGCACGTACTCGATCGGATCCTCGATCGTCAGCACGTGCCGCGCCTGCGTGCGGTTGACGCGATCGACCAGCGCCGCGACCGTCGTGCTCTTGCCCGAGCCGGTCGGGCCGGTGACGAGCACCAGGCCGTTGGTGCTCGAGACGAGCTGCTGCACCGAGTGCGGCACGCGGATGTCGTCGACGGTCGGCACGCGATCGGGCACCACCCGGAACACCGCGCCGAGCCCGTCGGACTGCACGTAGACCGCGGCGCGGAAGCGCGCGAGCCCCGGCACCTCGTAGATGAAGTCGATCTGCTGATCACGCTCGAGCAGCTCCTGCTGCTTGGGCGTCAGCACCTCGTCGACGAAGGCGCGCGTGTCGTGCGCACCGAGGCGGCGATACGGCAGGCGCACGATGTCGCCGAGGTGCCGGATCGCCGGGACCTTGCCAGCGTGGAAGTGCACGTCGCTCGCGCGCTGGTCGTAGGCGATGCGCAGGAACGTATCGAGGCGCGCCATCAGCCCGCCTTCCTCGGGGTGCCGCTCGTCACGGGCGCCGGCGGGAAGCTGGGCCGCGCCTGGGTGCCGGCGCTGGTGCCGGCCGGCGCCATCGAGCTGCGCGGGCCGGGCGGGAGCGACGCGCCGCGCACGCTGCGGGCCTCCTCGGCGTCGAGCAGGCCGTTGGCCGCGAGCATGCTCGCGAACGCCGGACGATCGATCGCCTTCGAGAGCGCCTCCTCCGGGGACACGATGCGCTGGTTGACGAGCTTTGTCAGCTCTTCGTCCATCAGGCACATGCCCTGCTCGCGGCTGGTCGCCATCACGCTGGGCAGCTGGAAGCACTTGTCCTTGCGCACGAGGTTCGCGACCGCGTCGTTGTGGATCAGCACCTCGCACGCGAGCACCCGGCCGCCCTGCGCGTCGCTGCGGCGGAGCAGCTGCTGACAGCACACCGCTCGGAGGCTGTCGGCGATCATCGCGCGCACGACGCCCTGCTGCTTGCCGGGAAAGGCGTGGACCATTCGGTCGATGCTCGCCGCCGCCGACACCGTGTGCACCGTCGCGAACACGAGGTGGCCGGTCTCCGCGGCCTGGAGCGCGAACTCGATCGTCGTCTGATCGCGCAGCTCGCCGATCAGGATCACGTCCGGGTCCTGACGAAGGATGCTGCGCAGCGCGTCGGCGAACGTCGGCGCGTGCGCGCCGACCTCGCGCTGGTTGACGATGCTCGCCTGCGACGGGTGCGAGACCTCGATCGGATCCTCGATCGTAACGATGTGCCGGGGCTCGCTGCGGTTGATGGTGTCGACCAGCGCGGCGAGCGTCGTCGACTTGCCCGAGCCCGTCGGTCCGCCGACCAGCACGAGCCCGTGCGGAAAGTCGGCGAAGCGCCGGACCACCGGCGGCAGCCCGAGCACGTCGAGCTGCGGCACCTGCCCCGCGATGCGCCGCAGCACCGCCGCGATGCCGCTCGACTGCCGGAACAGGTTGACGCGGAAGCGCAGCTCGAAGCCGCGGACCTCGTAGGAGAAGTCGACGTCGTTCCCGGCGTCGAACGACGCGCGCTGCGCGCTCGTCAGCAGCGGCAGCAGCATCGCGCCGAGCTCTTCGCCGGTGAGCTCGGTGCGCGCGAGCGCCGAGACCGCGCCGTGCTTCTTCGCGTGCGGCGGGCGGCCCGCGTGGAGCAGGACGTCGTCGGCCTCCTGCCGCGACGCGGCGACCAGCAGGCGATCGAGCACGCCGACCGCCGCCGCGGCATCGCGATCGGGCGAGACCTTCCACGTCGTGAGCAGATCGCGCGCGCGCCGCGCGATCGCGGGCACCACGTCGCCGACGCAGCCCTGCACGTAGAACGCCGCGCGCTCACCGCCCCGCGCCTCGGCGATCCGCTCCAGCATGGTCGCGCGCACGCTCGCGTCGGGATCGCCGAGCAGCTCGGCGAGGTCGAGGATCACGTCGTCGGCGCCGAGCAGCCCGAGCGCCTCGAGCGCGGCCACCCGGAGATCGTCGCGCTCGGTCGCGAGCGCGCGCAGGTACGGCACCGCGCGCGCGTCGCCGAGATCCGCCACGGCGAGCACGGCTTGCTCGCGGACCCACCAGTCGTCGTCGCGCACCGCGACGAGCAACATCGCGCCGAGCGTCTCGGGATCGCGCAGGCGCAGCAGCCCGTACACGCCGTAGCGGCGGATCACCGGCGAAGGATCGTCGAGCAGCTGCACGATCGCCGGCGCGAGCTCGGGGAAGCGCAGCTCGACGAGCGAGTCGAGCACCCGCTCGCGCACGAACCAGTCCTGATCGCGCAGGAGGTCCAGCAAGCGCGCCGCGAGATCGCCGGGCGCGGTGCCGATGCTCCGCGCGAGCTGCACCGCCGTGCGGCGCGCCTCGGGATCCGCGTTGCCGAGGAGCGCCACGAGGATGTGCGCGAGGTCGACCTTGCGATCCTCGGCGAGCCCGACGAGCGCCTCCATCGCGGCGCGGCGGAT
>JALYRN010000904.1 GCA_030855295.1 Myxococcota bacterium
CGCCCCCGCGGCGCGCGAACGATCGCGCCCTCCGGGACGCAGGCGCGGTACGCTGGGCTCGCGATGCTGGAGTGGGTCTTCGACGTCCTGCCGCCATCCGGCGCTCGCCGCGGCGGCGACCCGGCTGCGCACGCCTTCGCGCGGAACCCGGCGTTCGTCGATGTGCTGGGCGACTCGCCGGCCGATCTCGTCGAGCGCGCGGCGCGCGAGCTCAGCCGGCACCTCGCGATCGTCCCCCTCGAGTGCCTCGACGAGCGCGAGCTCGCGCGGATCATCCGGGTGGTCGCCCCGTCTGATGATTGATCGCATCTCGACGCATCTCGACGCCCGCGAGATGCAGCGCGGCTTCGAGCTCGTAGAGCTTGTCGAGCCCGCTGCGGATCGCTCGGGTGTTGCTCGGCTGTCCGCACGTGACCTCGAGCACGGGCGGGGACACCGCCGCGCGTCGACGGCACGGACGGAGCCCGGTAGGCTTTCGTCGTGGGCCTGGCTGCGCGCGTTCCTCCGGATCCCGGGCTGGTCGATCACGTGGTCGTCCTGCACGGAGTGACGTGGGCCGAGTACGAGGCTGTCCTCGCAATGCGCGGCGAGCGCTCGGTGCCGCGCATCACTTACTGCGAAGGAAGGCTCGAGCTGATGACGCCGTCGCGATGGCACGAGCTCGGCAAGAAGGCGCTGGCGCGTCTGATCGAGGCCTGGTCCGAGGAGGCCGGGATCGTGCTCGAGGGGATCGGGAGCTGGACGCTGAAGCAAGAGGAGGAGGAGCGCGGCGCGGAGCCCGACGAGTGCTACTTCGTCGCGAGCCCGGGCCGCGATCTCTCCGCCCTCGAGCGTCCCGACTTCGCGATCGAGGTCGTCTGGACTCGCGGCGCGATCGACAAGCTCGAGGTCTACCGCCGGCTCGGCGTCCGCGAGGTCTGGATCTGGGAGAAGGGAGCGCTGAGCTTCCACGTCCTCCGGGGCGAAGCGTGGGAGCGCAGCGAGCGCAGCGAGCTCCTCCCCTCCCTCGACCCCGCCCTGATCGCCGACGCGATGACGGCAGAGACCCAGTCCGACGCCGTGCGCAAGCTCCGCGCCGCGATGCGCGCGCGCTGAGTCGACAGGAGTGCTCGCCCCGGAGGGCGCGTACGGGAGCGCGCCCGGCGCGCGGACGGAAGCGCCCGGCGCGGGCGAGCCGATTTTTAGACAGCCTTTGAGTCGACAGGAGTGCTCGCCCCGGAGGGCGCGTACGGGAGCGCGCCCGGCGCGCGGACGGAAGCGCCCGGCGCGGGCGAGCCGATTTTTAGACAGCCGCTGAGTCGTCCCTCTGGCACGATCACCTCGCCGCTCGCGAGCGTGCTCGCGGTGCGGTATGCCGATCATCCGACTGCGATCGGACTGCCCTTGCGTGCCGCCGAGGCGAGGCGCGAGCACCCGCCGGTGCCGACCTCGCGAGCACGGCGCGCGGATCGTCTTCGCCGCGGAGCGCGAAGAACGTGCGCGGATCCTGCAGGCGCGCGCGGCGGCGCAGCGCGGTCGAGTCGAGCTCGCCGAGCCAGCGCGCGTCGCGAACGTGCGGCAGCGCGTTCCGCGGCTCGGACCGGTACTCGCCGGTGATCTTTCCGCAGCAGCGCCGACCGGTGCGAGCGATGCAGCTCGGGCCACCCGAGCCAGTGCGGGCGCTCGTCCCCGGCGGACGCGCTCGGGGCCTCGCCGAACTCGAGGATGCGATCGAGGCACGTGTCGTCGTGACCGCGGCGGATCCACTCCTCCGTGATCGCGACGCCGTACGCGATCAGCGCAGCCTCATGGCCTCGCCACATGCAGACCGCCGGATGCGTCTGCCAGCCGTAGTCGTCGAAGTGCAGGGCGCGGAGGATCTGCAGCGCCTCGACGCGCTGCTTCCCGAGCCGCAGCGGATCGAGCACGCGCGCGCTCTCGTCGAAGGACTCGAAGGGGAGGAAGGTCTGCATCGCGTCGCTCGGGCGCTACGCGAGATAGGTAGGCACGCGCAGCGCGCCGAGCTCAGCGCCGGAGGAAGATCGGGTTCGTCACGCCGAAGGGGATGCGCCCCGGGTGCACCGGCTCGAGGGTCGCGTCGCCGTATGCCGCGACGATGACGTAGCTGCCCGTTCCGTCGGCGACGTCGATCTCGAGGTCGCGCTCGAAGCGCACGTGCGGGCGCAGTGCGGGGTCGGGCGCGTCGCCCGGCAGGATCTCGATCGTGTCGAGCGTTCTGCCGTCGACGACGATCTCGAGCGCGTCGACGTCGACCCAGCTCGCGGCCTGCACCCGCACGTGCACCGTCGCGGTCGCGCCGCCCGTGACTTCGCCGCCGGGCCCGACGTCGCCGATGCTCGCGTCGACGTAGATGCCGCCGCTGATCGTCGAGCGTCCCTGCGCCACCGCGTCGCGCACCGCGAAGCGATCGACCGCGCTCGGCTCGTCGACGCCGAGCGCCAGGCACGTGCGCGGGTATCCGACCGGCGAGCCACGCATCGAGTGCGAGTCGCTCGAGCCGACGGCGAACACGCGCCGGCCGCGATCGAGGAACGAGAGCCAGTCCGTGACCAGTCTTCCGCGCTCGCGACGCCAGTCGGCGTCGTTGAAGAATTCGACGGCCGTGAACTCGTCGTCCCAGTCTTCCTCGCGCTCCACGGTGCCGGTGATCGGGTCGTAGCCGACGTACCCGAAGTAGTTCGTGTCCCCGCGCGGGTGGTTGATCACCACGGTCGGGCGCTCGGGGCGCGCGCGCGCGGCGTCGAACACCTCGACGGGCGACATCGAGCGCAGCGGCGTGTCGGGCGACTCGGGCGTCGGATACTCCTGCCAGAGCGGCGCGCCCGCGTTGATCTGCGTGGGGTCGGGCGTCAGCGGCAGCACGCCCATGTGCCCCCAGAGCTCCATGCTGCTCATCTCGACCGACGCGACGCCGCCGTTCGCCCAGCCCTCCGCGCCGAGGCGCGCGACCGACGCGGTGAAGTCCGCGGCGTACTCGTGATCGGAGCGCACCGGGATCTCGAGCCCGTCGGCGAGCGCGCCCCGCAGCTTGTAGTCCTCGTCGTCGGCGGAGTCGTTCGAGCGGCGGGTGTGGATGTGGAGGTCCGCGCAGAGCACGCCGGGCGTCTCGACCACGCGCGCGAGCGACGCCGTCACGTCGACGATCTCACCGTCGGTCGCGATCTCGATGTCCTGCGTCGCGAGCTCGTACTCGTAGCCGCGCGACACCACGACGGTCCAGCTCCCCGCGCCGACCCGCAGCAGCGCCGCGCCGTCCGCCTCGAGCGCGACCTGGAGGCGCCCCGGCGTCGGCTGCTCCTCGCCGAAGGTCGACGGCAGCGCGGGCGCGCTCGAGCC
>JALYRN010000905.1 GCA_030855295.1 Myxococcota bacterium
AGCGCCAGCGCCGCGAGACGTCGCGCGAGGGGGTCCGCGGGCGCGCTCGCCGCCTTCACAGGGCGTCCTCGGGAGGCGGCGGCTCGCCGATCGGATGCTCGACGTAGCCCTCGCCGCGGCGGATGCGGACGAGCGCGGGCGCGCCGACGAAGGTGCCGGTCGGCGCCTCGAATCCCCAGCGCGCGCCGTCCTGCTCCAGATCGACGCTCGGGACGACCTCGTACACGCCCTGCGAACGGAACGCATCGCCGTCGCAGTAGAACGACGCGTCGAGCGAGAAGCGCGCGCCCGAGCGCGGCGTCAGGCGCTGGTAGAGATCGGGCGCCGCCGGTCCGCCGCCCGGCGTCATGCTGCACTCCGTCGTCCCGCCGGGGCCGTGCACCCGGAAGCGAAAGCGATCGGAGCGCACGTACGCGCGGGTGCGTCCCTCTCGCGCGAGCACGGCGACCCGGAACGAGACGCCGCTCGCGCTGCGCGTGTCTCGGTCGGAGAGGGTGACGCGGACCGGCGCGGCAGGATCGGGATCCTCGGCCTCGGGCACGGGCTCGAACGCCAGCGCGATGGGCCCGATCGTGCGGTGCTCGATCGCAGGCTCGCCCGGCACGCGCGCGACGTACTGGCCTCGCCGAGCGCGGCGCGGACCGTAGTGCACGGTCACCTCGGCGCCGGTGCGCAGCGCATCGAGCGCGCGGCCCCAGCAGTACTCGCGCAGGTCGATCCACTCCTCCCAGCGCTCCCCGGCGGCGAGCTCGCGCACGCGATCGGGATCGACGCGCCGCGCACGGTCCGGGTGCTCGCAGTGCGTGACCCGGCGCGAGCCCTCGGAGCGCAGCTCGAGCCGCAGCAGCCGGCGATCCGCCACCAGCTCGACGGGCGCGGTCGCGCGCAGCGAGAGCACGCGGTGGAAGGGCTGCGGAGGCCCGTCGCTCGCGGGCATCGCGTCGATCGCGAGCTCCACGGGCGGAGGCGGTGGGGGCTCGCGGCGACGGCGGCGGCGCTGGGCGTCCACGCTCGACGGAGCGATCACGGAGCTCAGCGCGAGCGCGAGCGCGACCAGCGAGAGCGATGAGCGAGCGATGATCACAGGACCTCTTCGATGGCGCGCCGCACCTCGTCGCGCACCTCCGGCGGGAAGCAGAGGCGCGGGCGGACGATCGCCTGGTTGCGCAGGCGCTGCAGCGGGAAGGAGATGTCGCCGAGGCGGCGAAGCGGCTGGTGGCGGAGCACGACCCAGAGGCCGGCCGCGGGATCGTCCGGCGCCTCGGCGTAGGGAACGTCGGTGGCGACGTCGAGGAAGACCTGGAGATCGGGGCGCATGCCGCGCGCGCGCACGATCTCCTCGACCCGGCGCTGCGCCTCGGCCCAGAGCGGCTCGGAGCCCGGCTCGTCGGGGAGCGGCACCGTCTTCGGAAGATCGCGGCGGCGGAGGCGACGCGCGAGATCGGCGAGCACCGGATCGCGATCGCGCTCCCACTCCGCGAGGCAGTGCATCAGCATCGGATCGTCGAGCTCGAGATAGGTGCCGAGCGAGAGCGGCTCGCCGAGCACGGCGGCGCGCATCGCGGGCGGCGACGCGGCGGGCGGCGAGCCCTCGGCGATCAGCTCGGTGAAGCGCAGGAAGATCGCGCGCACCAGCGCCTCGGCCGCGCGCGTCGCTTTGTGATGATAGACCTGCTGGTACATGAAGTGCCGAGCGAGGAAGAACCCCTCGATCGGCGGCAGGCCCTTGCGGCCCTCGATCGCGAGCACCCAGCGATCGCCCGCGTCGGCGTCGCTCGCACCAGCCGGCAGCTCGGCGAACGCGAGCGCCCGCAGCAGCCAGTCGAGATCGTAGATGCCGTATGCGACGCCCGTCATGTGGCTGTCGCGCAGCAGGTAGTCGCAGCGATCGACGTCGAGCACGCCGCTGACCATCGACGCGAGCCAGCGCAGCGGGTGCGTCCCGGTGATCAGCGACGCGACGCGCGCGGGCATCTCGGAGTCGAACGTGCGCAGCGCGCGGTTCACCTCGGTCGAAG
The DNA here is from genome assembly GCA_030855295.1 of Myxococcota bacterium. Lineage (GTDB taxonomy): Bacteria > Myxococcota_A > Polyangia > Polyangiales > Sandaracinaceae > Sandaracinus. The sequence goes on from JALYRN010000905.1 coordinate 2,019, forward strand.
GATCGAGGATCACCGCGACCGTCCACTCCTCGTGCGGCCGCGCGTGCGGCAGCACCTCCTCGAAGAGGTGCGAGAACGGCCCGTGACCGAGGTCGTGGAGGAGCGCCGCCGCGAGCGCGTCGCTCGCGGAGCGCTGATCGAGCCGCATCGCCGCGGGCACGCCGTCGCCGTCCTGCCGCGCGCGGATGCGCTCCTGCAGGCGCGCCATCACGTGGGCCGCGCCGATCGCGTGCGCGAAGCGCGAGTGCTCGGCGCCCGGGAAGACGAGCGAGGTCAGCCCGAGCTGGCGCACGCGACGAAGCCGCTGCACCTCGCGCGTGTCGAGCAGCGCGTGCACCACGCGCTCGGCTTCCCCCTCGAACGCGACCAGGCCATGAACGGGATCCCGCAGGATCATGCGAGCGCGTCATAGCACGGAGTCGCGCCGCGCCCGTCGCGCATGGGGGCGCGCGTGCTAGCGTCGGGCCCGATGCGCCGACGGGCTCCGACCTTCGCCGTCTTCCTGCTCGCCTCGATCGCGCTGCTCTCGCGGGATGCAGCGCGCGCTCAGGAGGCACCCTCCTCTGCCCTCTCCGCGCGCCTCGCCGAGCTGGTCGCGCAGTCCGGGCTCGGCGATCGCGTGAGCGTCAGCGCCGTCGACACGTCGACGCGCGCCGTGCTGTTCGAGCATCGCGGAGACGTCGCGCTCAACCCCGCGTCGAACATGAAGCTCGTCACGGCGGCCGCCGCGCTCGCGCGGCTCGGTCCCGAGCTGCGCATGCGCACCGCGCTCTACGGGCGCGTCAGCGGCGACTCGGTCGCGACGCTCGCGCTGCGCGGCTACGGAGATCCGTCGCTGAGCCAGGCCGATCTCGTGGAGCTCGCGCGCGACCTCGCGGATCACGGAGTGCGGCAGGTCGGCGAGGTCGTCGTCGATGCGACGTACTTCGACGATCAGCTGCTGCCTCCGGCGTTCGAGCAGCAGCCCGACGAGGTCGCGCCGTTCCGCGCCTCGACCGGCGCGATCTCGGTCGACGCGAACGCGTACGTGCTGCGGGTGCTGCCGGGCGCGAGCATCGGCGCGCCCGCGCGCGTGCGGCTGGACGGTGGCGGCTACTTCGCGCTCGAGAGCGCGATCACGACGGGCGATGGCGGGGCGCCCTCGATCATCGCGATCCAGCGCGATCAGGGCGAGCACATGCTGCTCGTGCTGCGGGGGTCGATCCCCGCGGGCGTGACGGGCGTGTCGTATCGCCGGCGGATCGAGAACCCGCTGCTCTGGGCGGGGCACCTGATGCGCGATGCGCTCGCGGCGGCGGGGATCCGCAGCGGCGACC
>JALYRN010000906.1 GCA_030855295.1 Myxococcota bacterium
GCGCTGCGTGACGGCTGCACGACCGACTCGCCTTCGCTCGAGGCGCGGCGCGCGCGCTTCGACGAGGACGTGCTCGCGCCGCTCGAGCGCGCGTCGATCGCGCGCGACGGGCTGATCACCGCGTGGGACTTCCGCACCGCGTCGGGGCCGAGCGCGTGGGGCGACCTGCGCGAGATGCGCGACGTGGCGCTCGCCGCGCTCGACGCCGGCGAGCTCGGGTGCGTGGTCGACGCCGACGTCGAGGTCGAACACGAGGGCCAGACCTTCCGCAGGGTCGAAGGCCACGTCGACGTGCCGCTCTTCCTCGCTTCGCTCGATGCGGGGGCGCGGCTCGAGCGCGGCGCCGACGGCGCGCCGATCGCCGCGGCGAGCGCACCGCTGCCGTTCCTCGCGACGTGGCCGACGTCGATCGAGAGCGGCACCGGCGCGCCGACGATGATGTTCGGGCACGGCCTCTTCAGCACTCGCAACGAGCTCGACGAGGAGCCCGGACGCCAGCTGCTGGCGCGAGGCCGGATGGTGGGGATCGCGACCGATCTGATCGGCCTCGCGCAGGACGACCTCGGCGCTGCCGCCGGAGCGCTGATGGAGCTGTCGCAGTTCTCCGCCGTCCTCGACCGCCTCACGCAGGGCATCGTCGCGATGCTCGTGCTGCCGCGGCTGTTCGCGACGCGCTGCGCGGAGCTGCTCGGCATCGAGGGCGCGATCGATCCCTCGGCGCTGGTGTACACGGGGAACAGCCAGGGCGCGATCGTGGGTCCGACCCTCGCCGCGCTCTCGCCCGACATCGAGCGCTACGCGCTGGGCGTGGGCGGCATCGGCTACTCGGTGATGATGCCGCGCTCCCTCGGCTTCGAGACGGTGGAGTCCATCCTCTTCGGCGCATACCCGCGCCGGGTCGATCGCGATCTGCTGATGGTGATGTTCCAGCACCACTGGGATCGCTTCGAGGGCGCCGCCTTCGCGCCGCACGTCCACGATGATCGCCTCGCCGCCTCGATCGAGCGTCCGGCGCGGATCCTCTACCAGGTCGGGCTCGAGGACGCCGAGACGCCGAACGTCGCGTCGGAGATCGCCGCGCGCACGATGGGCCTCGGCGTGCTCTCGTCGTCGGCGTCGCAGCCGTGGGGCACCGAGCACGCCGGCGACGCGCCGGGAAGCGCGTACGTCGCCTTCGACTACGACGCCGCGCCGCTCTCGGATGCGCCCGTCCGCCCCACGGTCGACAGCGGTGTGCACGAGCGCGTGCGCCGCGACCCGGTGGCCCAGGAGCAGATCATGCGGTTCTTTCGCGAGGGTGTGATCGCTCCCTGAAGCAGCGCGAGCCGACCGCTGCGACGTGGTCGACCACGCGGCTGCCTTCACGTGCGAGCTCCTGAGTGTTCGCGACGTCGCGAGCGAGCATCGGCCCTCGACGCCGCTCGCCGCGATGCAGCACTGATGAAGGAGCACTCCGCGGGCGTGCGCGACTACGAGCGCTTCGCAGATGCGCCGCGAGAGAGCAAACGCGTCGGCAATCGGCAGCGGTCCGCGCTCGAGGCGCGATGCGAGGTCCTGTTTTTTGAGTTATTTTATGGCCAGGTAGAGGCTCCCCTCGGCGACCCCTCCGTCGATGAAGCGAACGACGGCCGGGTGCTCGACTCGCGCGAGGAGTTCCGCCTCCCGGAGCAATCGCTCGGCGTGGCCTGCGTCGTGATCGCGGAGACGCTTCAGCGCGACGATCTCGGAGGTGCGGGTGTCCCGCGCACGCCAGACCTCGCCCATGCCGCCCGCTCCAACGCGCTCGAGCAACTCGAAGCGACCGGCCACGAGCAACATCGGCAGTGAGGATACACATCCTGGGCCGACGCCGAGCGGCGCGCGGCTCCACGCGACGAGCCGTCCGTCTCGACGAGCGTCGCAGCCGCCGTCGTCGCAAGCCCGGTTGGACCTGCGAGCCACGCGCTGCCGTCGCCGTGCAAGACGGTGCACATCGCTTGCCGAACGCGCTCGGTTCTGCTCCGTTCACGACGGGCACGCGAGTTGCGACACCGCGTCCTCGGAGGATCTCGATGCCCCGAATGCTCGGCACTGGAGAGGAACGATGCGCACGAGTCTCGATCTGGATCGGCGTGCTGGCGTTGATCGCGGGCTCCGCGTGCTCGACGGCGCGCGATGACGCGGACCCCCCGAGCGATGCGGGCGGCGAGTGGAGACACCTGCCGGTGGCGTCCGGTGACTTCTCGTGCGTCGGGCTCCGGACCGCGCCGCCACGCGGCGAGAGCTCGACGTTCGCCGTGCACGTCCACGATCTGCAGAGCGGCGAGTCGTCGGACGTCGCGAACGCCGCGCTGCAGATCTTCCCCGATGGAGTCGTGACCCCTGGGTGCGCGGGGAGCTGCCAGGACCTGAGGAGCGATGCCGCCGGTGAGGTCGCGGGCGTGATGGGGCAGGCGGGCGGGTGGCTCGCGTATCGCATCGAGCCCGGCACGGCGGGCGGCGGCAGCGCGCCGGTGCTGACGATCGGCTATCAACACGTCACGCCGGCGACCGGAGGGCTGCTCGAGCTCGCGAGCGTCTCGTCGATGACGATCGGGTTCATCCCGTCGGTCTACCGGCGCATGCGCCTGCCCGGCACCGCGATCGTGATGGGCACGATCGTCGACTGCGCGGGCGACGCGGTCGAGCACGCGATCCTGCGGGTGTATCGCGGCTCGCAGCTGCTCACTCCGGGTCCCGACGCGATCGACTTCTTCGTGGGCTATTTCGATTTTTCGGGACGGCTGCATCCCCCGAACGGTTCGACGGGCCCGGATGGGTTCTACACCGCCGTGAACGTCGAGCCCGAGTTCGACCCGCTGCGCTTCGAGGTCTGGGCGCGCACCGAGGACGGCGGCGAGCTGCGCGCGATCGGGTGCGAAGAGGTGCCCGGCTTCGCCGACGGCGTCACGCACGTCGCGCTCGGGCCGCTGCGGAGCGATTACGCCCCGGGCAGCGGCTGCAGCGCGCTCTGAAGAGTGGCCGGCGCGTCCTCGCTGCCCTCGAAGTCCTCTTCGATCGCGATCGCGATGCTGTGCGTGAGCAGCCCGCGGGCGGCGCGGCCCTTCTCGCCGCAGCAGACCTCGCTTCCGTTCGCCGGCTGACCCGCGCATCGCGTCGGATCGCGACGTCGACATCCGTCCCGCGCGAGCCTTCGGAGCCAGCTCGGCCTCGCTTGACCCGCGAGCCTCCCCCGGCGCCCTTTCGCTGAGTTGGATGTTTTATCGCCGCGCTCGGTCGTCCGCGACGAGCGCTCAGCTCGGGGAGCGCGCCCGACGGCGGCGACGGGCGCCGTGCGCGACGCCGAGGAGCTGT
>JALYRN010000907.1 GCA_030855295.1 Myxococcota bacterium
GCTCGACACCGCGCGCTCGGCGGCGGAGCAGACCGCGGCGGGCGTCTCCGGCGCGCGCGCCCAGATCGCGCTGGCGCGCTCGGCGATCCGCGCGATCGAGACCGAGCTCGAGCACACCGAGATCCGCGCGCCGGTCGACGGCATCGTGCTGTCGCGCAGCGTCGAGCCGGGGCAGGTGGTCGCCGCGACGTTCCAGCCGCCGACGCTCTTCGTGATCGCAGAGGACCTGTCGCGCATGCAGGTCGTGCTCCTGGTCGACGAGGCCGACGTGGGGCGCGTGGAGGCCGGGCAGCCGGCGCGCTTCACCGTCGACGCGTTCCCCGGGCGCTCCTTCGAGGCGCGCGTCGAGTCGGTGCGCAATGCGCCGCGGACCGTGCAGGGGGTCGTGAGCTACGAGGCCGTGCTCTCGGTCGACAACGAGGAGCGGCTCCTGAGGCCCGGCATGACGGCGACCGCGGAGATCGTCACCGAGGAGGTGCGAGACGCGCTGATGGTGCCGAGCGCGGCGCTGCGCTTCGTGCCGCCGGGGCGCGACGCCCAGAGGTCGGGCTCGACGCTGTGGCGGCTCTCGGGCGGCGAGCCGGTCGCGACCACGGTCGAGACCGGCGCGAGCGACGGCGAGCGCACCGTCGTACTCGGCGACGAGATCAGCGCCGGCGACGTCGTCGTGGTCGACGTCGAGGAGCCGGGGTGAGGGGTCGTGGCCGGTGATCGCGCGGCGCTGATCGAGCTAGAGCGCGTGACGAAGGTCTACGGCGCGGGCGAAGCCGAGGTGCGCGCGCTCGACGGAGTCGATCTGCGCATCGACGAGGGCGAGCTCGTGGCGTTCATGGGCGCGAGCGGCTCCGGGAAGTCGACGTGCATGAACGTGCTCGGCTGCCTCGACACCGTGAGCAGCGGCTCGTACCGGTTCCGCGGTGTCGACGTCGGGATGCTCGATCGCGATCAGCGCGCGAAGCTGCGGCGGCTCTATCTCGGGTTCGTGTTCCAGGGGTTCAACCTGCTGCCGCGCACGTCGGCGCTCGAGAACGTCGAGCTGCCGCTGCTCTATCGAGGCGTGGCCGCGGGCGAGCGGCGCGCGCGCGCGATCGACGCGCTGACGAAGGTGGGGCTCGCGACGCGGGTGCAGCACGCGCCGAGCGAGCTGAGCGGCGGCCAGCAGCAGCGCGTCGCGATCGCACGCGCGCTGGTGAGCGATCCCGACGTGATCCTCGCGGACGAGCCGACCGGGAACCTCGACTCGCGCACCAGCCGCGAGATCCTCGACCTGCTCGTCGAGCTGCACGAGACGCGCGGGATCGCGATCGTGATGATCACGCACGAGCCGAGCATGGCGGCGGCGGCGCAGCGCATCGTGCGCTTCGTCGACGGGCGGATCGCCGAGGATCGCGAGGTCGCGGCGGACGAGCGCGAGCACGAGCGCGCGGAGCTCTCGCGATGATGTTCCGCGCCGCGCTGCTGATGGCGCTCCGCGAGCTGCGGCGCAACCTGATGCGCTCGATCCTGACGACGCTCGGGATCGTGATCGGCGTCGCCGCGGTGATCGCGATGGTGACGCTGGGCGAGGGCGCGACCGCGCGCGTGACCGGAGAGATCGGCGCGCTCGGCGAGAACCTGATCTTCGTGGTGCCGGGCGCGGGGCGACAGCGCGGGCCGATCGTGAGCACGGCCGAGCCGTTCGCGGCGTCCGACGTGCGGGCGGTGCAGGAGCTGCCGGGCGTCGCGGCGGCGACGGCGATCGCGGGACGCAGCGTGCGCGTGGTCCACGGCACCGAGAACCGAGCGACGATGGTGCAGGGCGTCGATCCGGGGTTCTTCGACGTGCGCGGCTGGGAGGTCGCACGCGGGCGGCGGATCGAGGAGGCCGACGAGCGCGCGGGCACGGCCGTCTGCGTGATCGGCGAGACGGTGCGCGTGGAGCTGTTCGGAGAGCGGCAGGATCCGCTGGGCGCGCAGCTGCGCGCGGGACACGTGCCGTGCACGGTGATCGGCGTGCTCGAGGCGCGCGGGCGCAGCACCTTCGGCGACGATCAGGACGATCTCGTGCTGATGCCGCTCTCGGCGTTCCAGCGGCGCATCGCGGGGAGCGACGACGTCGCGGCGATCTTCGTGTCGGCGGTCACGCCGGCGGCGGCGCCGAGCGTGAAGGAGCGCGTCGAGTCGCTGATGCGCCAGCGGCGCGGCATCCGCGAGGGCGACGAGGACGACTTCGCGGTGCGTGACCTCCAGGAGATCGTGCAGATCGTGCGTACGACGACCGACATCCTGACCGCGGTGCTCGGAGCGATCGCGGCGATCTCGCTGCTCGTCGGCGGAATCGGGATCATGAACATCATGCTGGTCTCGGTCACCGAGCGGACACGCGAGATCGGGATCCGGATGGCGATCGGCGCGCGTGCGCGCGACGTGCTCCTGCAGTTCTTGGTGGAGGCAATCGTGCTGTGCCTGTTCGGCAGTGCGATCGGGCTGGTGCTCGGGTTCGGCGCGTCGTACGCGGGGGCGCGCGCTCTCGATCTGCCGTTCGTGCCCGCGCCGGAGATGGCGCTCGTCGCGGTGGTGTTCGCGATCGTCGTCGGCGTGACGTTCGGGTTCGTTCCTGCCCGCAAGGCCGCGCGGCTCGATCCGATCGAGGCGCTCCGGCGCGAGTAGTCGCTCAGGGCGATGCGGGCGAGACGCGCGGCGCGTCCGCGCTCGGCACGCGGCGCGGCCCAGTGACGTCGGGATCGACCTGGCCTCCGAGCACGCCGAGCGCTGCGTCGAACAGGAACGGCGCGCGCGCGAGCAGCGTCATCAGCGGGCGATGCACCGAGCGGCGGCGGGTGACGTCGAGCAGCGCGGCGGTGAGCCCGAGGTGCAGGCGCGTCTCTCGCCGCCACCGTGCGTCGTACGCGCCGAGACGACCCTCGCGGAGGCACCCGATCGCGGCGCGCGCGGTCGTGATCCCGAGCGCGACGCCCTCCCCCGTGATCGGATCGAGGTAGCCGGCAGCATCGCCGATCAAGAGGATGCGCCCCACGGCCCGCGACCTCACGCGCTGCTCGAAGGGACCGGCGCCTCGATCCTCGCTGCACGGGCTCGCGCCCCCGAGCCGCTCGCGCAGGTGCGGGAAGCGCGCGAGGAGCTCGTCGAATCGCGCCGGCGGCGAGTAGAGGAAGGCGACGCCGACCGAGCCGTGATCGACGGGCGTGACGTACGCCTCGCAGCCGTCCGCCCAGTGCACCTCGACCCGCGCGCTCCACGGCGCGATCGCGTAGTGACGGCGCACGCCGAACCGCGGCGCACGGCGGGGCGCCAGCGCGAGGCCGAGCGACGCGCGCAGCGGCGAGCGG
>JALYRN010000140.1 GCA_030855295.1 Myxococcota bacterium
ATCGGCGCCGTGCTCTTCTGGTGGAAGGGCGCGAGCGACGCGGCCGCGATCCCGCCGCCGCCGCCGGTCGCGCCCACCGTGACCATCGGCGATCCCGAGCCCGAGGCGCCCGCGTTCGAGCCCGATCCGGATCCCTGGGCGGCCGACGTCCCGGAGGTGCTCGAGCCGATCCACGCGCGCCTCTCGGCCGGTCGCACGCTGACGTCGCGCGACCGCAGCACCATCCGCCGCTACGTCATCCGCGAGCGCGACGATCCGCGCCCCTGGCTCCTCCTCGCGCACGGCGGCTTCCTCGAGGGTGCGCGCACCGACGCCTGTGATCGCTACGGCCGAGCGCTCGACATCGACGTGCCGCTGGTCCGCGGGGATCGCCACGCGCTGCCCGATCTCGCGCGCATGGCCGCGCACCACGTCGTCGCCGATTGCGCCGCCGCGCTGATCCGGCAGCACTGGGGAGCGCGCGCCCTGCCCGAGCTGGACGCCGCGATCGCCACGACACCCGCGCGCGACGAGGAGGACCTCGCTCGCCTGCATCTCCTGCGCGACCGGATCGCGATCTCGGCGACGGCCGGCGTTGCGCGCCCGCAGGGTGGGTAGCGGACGTCGCGGGCGTCGACGCCGACGCGAGATCGCGCGCGGCGATCCGCGATCCGGGAGCAACACGTCTGCCCCACAGTGGCGAATCGCCGCGCGTCGCGTGCGCACGTTCTTCGGTGCGCTCGTCTCCGTTCGGCGGCAGCGCGCGGCGTCAGCGCATCGCGCGCGGCTGCGGGCGAGACGAGGCGCGACCGTTGCGCTTCGCGCCCCGCACGAGCTCGGCGCCGTATCCGCTCTCGAGGATCTCCTCGAAGCGCTCCTCGAGCTCGAGGCCGATCTCGTCGAGATCTTGCCGATCCATCGCGCGCGCGATCCGCGGGAACATCTCGCTCTCTTCCTCGTCGACGTGGTGCTGGACGAGCTCCTTGAGCGCCTTCAGCTTCGCCTCGAAGCTCGGATGGTCGACCCCGACCTCGGCGAGGCGCTTGAGGGCGAACGCCGCGAGCGTGTGCTCCTCCAGGCCCTCGAGGACCTTGTCCTCGAGCAGCTCTTTCGCGCGCGGATAGAAGATCTCTTCTTCGATCCGCATGTGCGCGGCGAGCTTCGAAGCGAGGTCGCGCAGGAGCTCGAGCCGGTCGCCGGTCCCCTTCTCCATCCGCGCGAAGAGCTGCTCCACCTCGCGGTGCTGACGGGTCAATAGATCGTTCGCGTTCATCTTCGTGTCGTCCTCCTTCGGGATCCGCGACCTCCAGCAAGCGCCACGCCCACGCGCGAGCGGCGACCTCGAGACCAATTCGCGGTTGCATCCCTGCCAGAGGGGTCTAGAGGAAGGGGGCCCGCAGGGCGTCGGCACATCATCGCGTTTCACGCTGCGCAGACGCTGCGCATGCAAGCGAGTCGTCGTCCGCGTGGCAAGGGAGCTGCGCGATGCCGACGCCTACTCACCGCACGCCTACTCACCGCCAACCTGCTCAGAGCGACGAGCCGTCCAAGGCGCCCGCATCCCGTCGCGCGCAGCTCGCGTTCCCAGAGGACGGGCGCCGCCGCGTCTTCGTGTCGGCGGTCGCGCCGCGCGTCGACGGTGGACGGTTCGCGGTGAAGCGGACCGAGGGCGATCTCCTGCGGGTCACCGCGGACCTGGTGGCCGACGGCCACGACGTGGTCGCGGGCGTGCTCCTGCATCGCGCGCCGGGCGCGCAGCGCTGGACCGAGGTGCCGATGGCCCCTCGTGTCAACGATCGCTTCTCGGCCGACCTGCCGCTCGATCGCATCGGGCGCTGGGAGCTCGCGGTGGAAGGCTGGGTCGACGAGATCGCGTCGTGGCGGCGCGGGCTCGAGCGCAAGGCCGAGGTCGGCGAGGCGACCGATCTCGATCTCGCGATCGGCGCGCAGCTCCTCGAGTCGGCGGCCGAGCGCGCCGAGGGCGACGAGCGGAGGCTCCTGCACGGCGCCGCGCGCCTGCTCGTGCAGAAGGAGACCGAGCTGGACGAGCGCGTCCGAGCCGCGCTCTCGAAGCCGCTCCTCGAGGTCGCGGCCGCGCACGCCGATCGCTCCCTCGCGACCCGCAGCGAGCCCTGGCCGCTGGTCGTCGACCCGCCGCACGCGCGCTTCGCGTCCTGGTACGAGCTCTTCCCGCGATCGACCGGTCCCGACGGAGCGCACGGCACCTTCCGCACCGCCGAGGAGTGGCTCCCGTACGTGCAGGAGATGGGCTTCGACGTGCTCTACCTCCCGCCGATCCACCCGATCGGCACCTCGTTCCGCAAGGGCAAGAACAACACGCTCTCGGCCGTCACCGCCACAGCCGAAGACACCGACGGCGCGGGCGGCGATCCCGGCAGCCCGTGGGCGATCGGCGCGCCCGAGGGTGGCCACACCGCGGTGCACCCGGCGCTCGGCACACTCGAGGACTTCGACCGCTTCGTGCGCCGCGCCGGCGAGCACGGGCTGCGCATCGCGCTCGACATCGCGTTCCAGGCGTCTCCCGATCACCCCTGGGTGAAGGAGCACCCGGAGTGGTTCCGCAAGCGACCGGACGGCACCATCCAGTACGCGGAGAACCCGCCCAAGAAGTATCAGGACGTCTATCCGTTCGACTTCGAGTGCGAGAATTGGCGCGAGCTCTGGGCCGCGCTGCGCGACGTGTTCCTGTTCTGGCTCGCGCGCGGAGTGACCATCTTCCGCGTCGACAACCCACACACGAAGCCGATCGCGTTCTGGGACTGGTGCATCTCGTCGATCAAGGCCGAGCATCCCGAGGCGACGTTCCTGAGCGAGGCGTTCACGCGCCCCAAGCTCAAGTTCGCGCTCGCGAAGGTCGGCTTCAGCGAGGGCTACACGTACTTCACCTGGCGCAACACCAAGCACGATCTGACGGAGTACCTCCGCGAGCTCACCCGCACCGAGGTCGCCGACTACTTCCGCCCGAGCTTCTGGCCGAACACGCCCGACATCCTTCCCGAGGATCTCCAGTTCGGCGGTCGCCCCGCCTTCCTCGCGCGCCTCGTCCTCGCGGGAACGCTCTCGAGCCACTACGGCATCTACGGCCCCGCGTTCGAGCTGCTCGAGCACGCCGCGCGTCCGGGCTCGGGCGAGTACCTCGACAACGAGAAGTTCGAGCTCAAGCGCTGGAACCGCGATCGCCCCGACTCGCTGCGTCGTGTGATCGCGACGCTCAACCGGATCCGCCGCGAGCACCCGGCGCTGCAGTACAACGACACGCTGCGCTTCCATCCGACCGACAACGATCTCCTGCTCTGCTACAGCAAGACGTGCGGTGAGGACGTGGTGATCGTCGCCGTCAGCCTCGACTTCCACCATCGCCAGTCGGGGTGGGTCGAGCTCGACCTCGATGCGCTCGGGATCGAGCGAGGAGAGGCCTTCCAGGTCCACGATCTCCTGGGCGGCGGGCGATATCTATGGCAGTCGAGCCCCGGGAGCGGAAGCGCGCGGAGCTTCCTCGAGCTCGATCCGCACGCGATGCCCGCGCAGATCTTCGCGGTGCGCCGAAGGGTCCGCACCGAGCGCGAGTTCGACTACTTCATGTGATGAGCTTTTCGCGGGAGCGATGATGCCGAACCGACGCGCGCAGGAAGACGACCGATCCGCGATGTTCGAGGACCCCCTGTGGTTCAAGGACGCGATCATCTACGAGATCCCCATCCGGGCGTTCTACGACTCGGACGGCGACGGAATCGGCGACTTCGCCGGGCTGATCGACAAGCTCGACTACGTCCAGGATCTCGGCGTCACCGCGATCTGGATCCTGCCCTTCTATCCCTCTCCACAGCGCGACGGCGGCTACGACATCGCGGACTACCGCGCGGTCAATCCGAGCCTCGGCACGCTCGCCGACTTCAAGCGCCTGATGAAGGAGGCGCACCGGCGCGGGATCCGCGTGATCACCGAGCTGGTCATCAACCACACGTCCGATCAGCACCCATGGTTCCAGCGCGCGCGCCGCGCCGCGAAGGGCACCAAGTATCGGAACTTCTACGTCTGGAGCGACGACCCGAAGCGCTACAAGGACGCACGGATCATCTTCCAGGACTACGAGTCTTCCAACTGGACGTGGGATCCGGTCGCGCAGGCGTACTACTGGCATCGATTCTATTCGCACCAGCCCGACCTCAACTTCGAGAACCCCGACGTCCAGAAGGCCGTCTTCGAGGCGCTCGACTTCTGGATGGCCCTCGGCGTCGACGGACTGCGGCTCGACGCGATTCCGTATCTCTACGAGCGCGAGGGCACGAACTGCGAGAACCTCCCCGAGACCCACGCGTTCCTGAAGTCGCTGCGCGCGCACATCGACGCTCGCTATCAGAATCGCATGCTCCTCGCGGAGGCCAACCAGTGGCCCGAGGACGCCGCCGCGTACTTCGGGGACGGCGACGAGTGCCACATGAACTTCCACTTCCCGCTGATGCCGCGGATGTTCATGTCGCTCCAGCTCGAGAACAGCTTCCCGATCCTCGACATCCTCGCGCAGACCCCGAAGATCCCCGAGAGCACGCAGTGGGCGATCTTCCTGCGCAACCACGACGAGCTCACGCTCGAGATGGTCACCGACGAGGATCGCGACTTCATGTACCGCGTCTACGCGCACGATCCGCAGATGCGCGTGAACCTCGGCATCCGCCGCCGCCTCGCGCCGCTGCTCAAGACGCGCGCCAAGGCGGAGCTGATGAATGCCCTCCTCTTCTCGATGCCGGGGACTCCCGTCCTCTACTACGGCGACGAGATCGGCATGGGCGACAACGTCTATCTCGGTGATCGCGACGCGGTGCGGACTCCGATGCAGTGGAGCCCCGACCGCAACGCCGGCTTCTCGAAGGCGAACCCGCAGAAGCTCTTCCTGCCGGTGATCATCGATCCCGAGTACCACCACGAGACGGTCAACGTCGAAGCGCAGCAGAACAACTCCGACTCTCTGCTCTGGTGGACCAAGCGCCTGATCGCGCTCCGCAAGAAGCACCAGGCCTTCGGCCGCGGCGAGATCGAGCTGCTGCACCCCGACAACGGCAAGGTGCTCGCCTTCTTCCGGACCTTCGGCACCGAGCGGATCCTGGTCGTCGCGAACCTCTCGCGCTCGCCGCAGTACGTGCAGCTCGATCTGTCGGCCCACGCCGGCTCGATCCCCGTCGAGCTCTTCGGCCGCAGCTCGTTCCCCGCGATCGGCGAGCTCCCGTACCTGCTCACGCTGGGGCCGTACGCCTTCTACTGGTTCTCGATCGACAAGCCGCGCGCGGAGAGCCTCGACGTCGCCACGGTCGCGCAGATCACGACGAAGTCCGACGCGCAGTCGATCTTCCACGCGCGCGGCAAGGATCGCCTCGGCCCCGCGCTCCTCGAGTGGCTGCGTCGTCGACGCTGGTTCCGCGGCAAGGCGCGCGCGCTCGATCATCTCTCCGTCGTCGACGCGATCGAGGCGGGCGAGGCGCACATCGTCCTGGTGCAGGCGGTCTACGCGGAGGGCGATCCCGAGACCTATCTCGTGCCGCTCGCGCTCGTCCGCGAGGCCGACGTCGCGACCATCGAGCGCGACACGCCGCACGCGATCATCGCGCGCGTGCGCGCCAGCGACGGCGAGAGCCTCTTGGTCGACGCGCTGGTGACCGAGCACTTCGCGGCCGATCTCCTGTCGCTCCTGCTCGAGCGCGGCGTGCTGCGCGGCGACGAGGGCCTCGCGCGCGCTCGCTCGACGCGGGCGCTCTCCGAGCTGATCGACCGCTCGCTCCACGCCCGCGCCGCGCGCGCCCGACGACGCGAGGAGCTGCCGCCGCGCGTCGGCGGCGCGGAGCAGACCAACACCAACATCCTCTTCGGCGACAAGCTCATCCTGAAGCTCTTCCGCACGATCGAGCCGGGCGCGCACCCGGAAGAAGAGGTCGGCCGCTTCCTCACCGAGCGCGCGCGCTTCGGCCACGTGCCGCGCCTGCTCGGCACGATCAGCTACGAGCCTTCCTCCGGCGAGCCGCGCGCGCTCGCGGTGCTGCAGGAGCTCGTGCCCAACCAGGGCGACGCCTGGGAGTTCACGCTCGACGCGCTCCAGCGCTACTACGAGCATGCGTGGGAGTACGTCGAGAAGGATCCCGCCCCGCGCGATCGCTCGTCGCTGCTCGAGCGCACCGAGCGCCGTCCTCCCGAGATCGCGCAGGAGGCGATCGGCGCCTACCTCGGCATCGCGCGCCTGCTCGGTGAGCGCACTGCGCAGCTGCACCTCGCGCTCGCGTCGGAGCGCGAGGACGCCGGCTTCACGCCCGAGCCGTTCTCGCTGCTCCACCAGCGCTCGCTCTACCAGTCGGTGCGCGGGCAGCTCGGACAGACCTTCCACCTCCTGCGCAAGCAGCGCGCGCTCATGGGCGAGGAGACCGCCGCGCTCGCGGAGCAGGTGCTCGCGCGCCGCTCCGAGATCGACGCGCGCCTCTCCGAGATCCATCGCGACAAGATCGAGGCGGTCCGCACCCGCGTGCACGGCGACCTGCACCTGGGGCAGGTGCTCTACGCCGGCGGCGACTTCGTCTTCATCGACTTCGAGGGCGAGCCCGCGAGCTCGCTCGTCGAGCGACGCCGCAAGCGCTCTCCGCTGCGCGACGTCGCCGGCATGCTGCGCTCCTTCCACTACGCCGCGGCGGCGGCGCTGCGCAGCGATCGTGTCCGCACCCAGGACGAGGCGCGGCTCGCGTCGTGGGCGCACGTGTGGACGCAGTGGGTCAGCGCGGCGTGGCTCGACGCGTGGCTGGTCGCGTCCGGTGATGCTCCGTTCGTGCCTCGTGATCGGGCGGTGCTGGAGCGCATGCTCGACTTCTATCTGTTCGAGAAGGGCATCTACGAAGTCCGTTACGAGCTCAACAATCGTCCGGAGTGGCTGGCGATCCCCCTGCGGGGGCTCGTCGACCTGCTCGACTCGGAGAAGTGATGAACGACATCCAGCGCCGCGAGGCCCCGCGCCTCGGCGACACCGACGTGCACCTCTTCAACGAGGGCACGCACCATCGGCTCTACGACAAGCTCGGCGCGCACGTCGACGAGGAGAACGGCACGCGCGGCGTGCGCTTCGCGGTGTGGGCCCCGAACGCCGAGCGCGTCGCCGTGATCGGCGACTTCAACGGCTGGAACGACGAGTCGACGCCGCTGCGCGCCTGGCACAGCTCGGGCATCTGGACCGGCTTCGTGCCCGGCCTCGGACAGGGCGCGATCTACAAGTATCGCATCCACTCGCGGCACGAGGGCTATCGCGTCGACAAGGCCGACCCGTTCGGCTTCCACCACGAGACGCCGCCCAAGACCGGCTCGATCGTCTGGGATCTCGACGGCTACGAGTGGCGCGATCAAGCGTGGATGAAGGAGCGCGGAGCGCGCCAGTCGCTCTCGTCTCCGATCAGCATCTACGAGCTCCACCTCGGCTCCTGGGCGCGCGTCCCCGAGGACGGCAATCGCTCGCTCTCCTACCGTGAGATCGCGCCGCGCCTCGCCGATCACGTCACGAAGCTCGGCTTCACCCACGTCGAGCTGATGCCTCCGATGGAGCATCCCTTCTACGGCTCGTGGGGCTATCAGGTCACCGGCTACTTCGCGCCGACCAGCCGCTTCGGCACGCCGCAGGACTTCATGTACCTCGTCGACGTGCTCCACCAGCGCGGCATCGCCGTGATCGTCGACTGGGTCCCGGCCCACTTCCCGACCGACGAGCACGGCCTGAACTACTTCGACGGAACTCACCTCTTCGAGCACGCCGACAAGCGCAAGGGTTTCCATCCCGACTGGAAGAGCTCGATCTTCAACTACGGTCGTCACGAGGTGAAATCGTTCCTCCTCTCGAGCGCACGATTCTGGCTCGACCGCTATCACATCGATGGGATCCGCGTCGACGGAGTCGCGTCGATGCTCTATCTCGACTACTCGCGCGAGGCCGGCGAGTGGATTCCCAACCACCTCGGCGGCCGCGAGAACCTGGAGGCCATCCAGCTCCTGCGTGAGATGAACGAGATGGCCTATGGCGACTTCCCCGACATCCAGACCTATGCCGAGGAGTCGACCGACTGGCCCGCAGTGAGCCGCCCCACCTACGTCGGCGGCCTCGGCTTCGGCTTCAAGTGGGACATGGGCTGGATGCACGACACCCTCGTGTACTTCTCGAAGGAAGCGGTGCACCGCAAATTCCACCACGACCAGCTCACCTTCCGCAGCATCTACGCCTTCCACGAGAGCTTCGTCATGCCGCTCAGCCACGACGAGGTCGTGCACGGCAAGGGCTCCTTGATCGGCAAGATGCCCGGCGACGCCTGGCAGAAGCGCGCGAACCTGCGCCTCCTCTACGCGTACATGTTCGCGCAGCCCGGCAAGAAGCTCCTCTTCATGGGCGCCGAGCTCGGCCAGTACAGCGAGTGGAACCACGACAGCAGCCTCGACTGGCACCTCGAGCAGGACCCCGCGCACGCCGGCATCGAGCGCTGCCTCGCGCACCTCAACCGCACCTACCGCGGCGAGCGCGCCCTCCACGAGCGCGACGCCAGCCCCGAAGGCTTCGCCTGGGTCGACGCCCGCGACGTAGACCAGAGCATCCTCTGCTGGGAGCGCCGGAGCGCGCACGACGAGCGCATCCTCTGCGCCTTCAACTTCACCCCCGTCCCGCGTCCCAACTACCGCATCGGCGTCGACATCGAGGGCCACTGGCGCGAGATCCTCAACACCGACGCCGAGGAGTACGGCGGCAGCGGCCAAGGCAACATGGGCGGAGTCGACACCACCGTCGTCCCCGCCCACGGCCGCCCCCACTCGATCCTCGTCACCCTACCGCCCCTCGGCGCGGTCTTCTTCAAACCTGCCTCGGAAGGATGAGCACGCCGGGCGCACTGCACCACTTGCGCTCATAGCCTCATGACGCACGCGCACCCCTCTGCAGAACCGAGGTGTGTTCGGATTCATGGTGGCCACCTGTCGCCCGCCTCCGCTTCACGCGGCACAGGTCGCCCGTCCGCCTCAGCGCAGTTGTATCGGCATCAACTCGCTCGCGGTCGGTACCTGCTGTGAAAAGAAGCGCCGATCGGGCGCCCCGCGGACAATTGCCACGCGTGACCTGCTCTCCAACAGACCAACGACCACGTCGTCGCACCCGTCGTTCGTGAGATCGCCAACTGACAGGAGGACTGAGCCTTCGGGCGATTCGAGCTCGGCAAGCGACGCACTGATCGCCCAGTGTCGCCACTCCGTCTCACGTGCGTGCAAGTCCGTGCCGCTGAAGACGACAACGCGGACATCGTTGCCAGGCGGCACAGCGGCCAGCACCACGACATCCTCCACACTGTCGCAGTTGAGATCCGCGAGCATCGCAGACCATCCCATCCGAACCCACTCGTCGGAGCTCCGGATACTTGTCGCGATCTGTTCGACAGACGCCATCGATCCGCTACCGAGAACACTAGTAAGCACGATATCGACGGCTTCCGCCCGACGGCCGACCGTGAGAATATCGGCCCGACCATCGCGGTTCGAGTCGCCTGCGAAGTACGCTACGAAGGACGGACCAACCACCGCGGTAGCGGGCAGCGTGCCCAGGTCCAGCGCGGGGCCGCTACTCAGGTAGATCGTCGAGCGCACGGTGCCGGCGCGGCGCATGTGTATCGTCAAGTCGCCGCGACCATCCCCGTCCGCATCAAATCTCCCCGCGACCGCTTCGACAAGCCCGTCCTGGAAAAATTGACCCATCTGTTCTCCGCCAGACCACTCTGTCCCTGAGCGGCTAACTGAGACTACTCGCGCGTAGGTACCTTCGCCGGAAGCCCTGCTCCAGAACACCACGTCCACGCTACCGTCCAGTGCGCGAGGGCCTAGAACTGCGGCCCCGCGAGTGCGCGCCGCGCACCAGGTCTCAGGGAGTTCCAGCACAGAGTGTGATCCATGCGCATTGAAGCGGATCATCTCACACCGACTCTCAGGGCCCGGAACGGCACATGCGTAGTCAGTGACCCCGTCGGCATCGAGGTCTCCGAGATCTAGCGCTCGCGTGAGTGACGAATCGATCGAATCGACGGGCTGAGTTGAGATGCTGTCCGCCGTGATGATGAACCCAGAAGGAGGGTTACAGGACCAGCAGCACGCACCGACATCCGCGACGCCGTCGGCCGTGCCGTCGGTTCGACGAGAGATTGGATCGCCTCGACCACCGACGTCACTTCTTCGCACAAACAGGAGGCGGGGAGCGGTGACCACGGTCCGTGTACGGAGTCGCCACCACCATCGGCCGGGTGCGATCCCGATATCGGCTCGGCGCTCTTCGAGTTCGACGGACCGGCGAATCAAGCCGCTCTCTCTCGCGCAATCTCGGGTCGAGCAGACTTCCAGCACCGCTGCCCCGGCGCTTCCATCGTACCGCCATTCAAGTGTGATATGGCCACCGCCCTGAATGCTGCCGTGCTCGGGCCACACGGCGGCGAGTTCGGTACTCGTGTCGCTCGAAGGTGCCGGCCGCACGCCGCCACAAGCTGTGACTAGCAGCGACATCACTCCCGCGATCGGGAGCAGGCATCGCGCCGCGTGGCTATTCAACGCTCCGGACCCGCAAGCGCGGGCGCGTCGCCCGAAAGGGTTCGCCCAGGAAACATGCTATCAACTGCATTCATCAACCGCTGGCTCTCGGGACCCTCGTGCCCCACTTCTCGATACCGGTACTCACGCGCAGCGGCGCCGGGCATGGTAATGGATCGCCGACCCCACTGCGCGCCGCGCCGACCCCACCGGGGTTGAGGTGAAGCGCGCCCGCCGGGTTGAGGTGTAGCGCGCCCGACCGCCGACCCCACCCGCCCGGCCGCGCGCCGACCCCGCGCCGACCCCACC
>JALYRN010000908.1 GCA_030855295.1 Myxococcota bacterium
GCCGTCGAGCCCGCCGGGCTCGAACCCTCCGTCGGGCAGCGGCACGCACGCCTCGCCGCCGCCGGGGTTCCCGTCGTCGACCGCGCCGTTGCAGTCGTCGTCGAGGTCGTTGCAGATCTCGGGCGACGGGCCCGGCGCGTCGCAGTCGACCCAGGCACCGACGCGGCAGGTCTCGCTTCCGACGCCGCACGCGCTCGAGCACGCGCGCGTCAGCATCTCGTCGACGATCCCGTCGCAGTCGTCGTCGAGCGCGTTGCACGCCTCGAGGCGCGGATCGGGCGCGGTGCACCCGACGTAGGCGCCCGCCGAGCAGGTCTCGATCCCGGAGCCGCACGTGTTGCTGCAGTCGCGCACGAGCGCCTCGTCGACGCGCCCGTCGCAGTCGTCGTCGAGCCCGTTGCACACCTCGGCGCCCGGCGTCGCCGCGCTGCACGTCCCCCACGCGCCGGCCATGCACCGCTGGGTGCCGCTGCCGCACGCGGTCCCGCAGGGGCGCGTCAGGCTCTCGTCGATCGCGCCGTCGCAGTCGTCGTCGCCGTTGTTGCAGATCTCGATCGTCGGGGTGGGCGCGCTGCACATCGCGTACGTCCCCGAGACGCAGATCTCGGTGCCGCTGCCGCACGAGCTCGCGCATCCGCGCGAGAGGCCCTCGTCGATCGAGCCGTCGCAGTCGTCGTCGCCCGCGTTGCACGTCTCGCCGCTCGGCATGCGCGCGCTGCACGCGCCGAACGCGCCCCCGACGCAGGCCCGCGTGCCGGCGCCGCAGACCGTCGAGCACGCCATCGTCAGCCCCTCGTCGGTCGAGGAGTCGCAGTCGTCGTCGCGCCCGTTGCAGATCTCGGGGCGGGGATCGCAGACCGGCACCAGCCCGGTGCCGCGCACCAGCATGTCCTCGAAGTCGTTGTCGCCGCCGCGGAACAGGTCCTCGAAGCCGAAGTAGTACGTGTCGGCGTGCGTCGCGCTCCGGTAGACCAGGAAGTGCACGTAGTCGCCGTCGTCGTTGAGCGCGGCGTTCGTGAAGTAGATGCGGTTGTTGGTGTCGCGCCGCCCGCCGCACGAGTCGTCGACGTTCGTGCCGGTCGGATCGCAGCCGAGCGGCAGCGAGCATCCCGAGGGGAACGTGCCGGCCTCACGCGTGCCGTCGAGGCGCTCGGGCGTGCGGAGCCAGAACCCGATCGGCCGCCCCACCGAGAAGCCCGGCTGCGTGTCGAAGTCGACGCTGACGGTGCGCGTCGTCGAGCACGGGCACGCGCAGGTGCCGTACGTGCGGCAGCCGAAGATCGTCCGCAGGTTCGCGGGGTTCGTGACGTCGTCGCCGATCCAGAACCAGCCGAACGAGTTGCGGAAGCCCGCGCCCTCGCCGATGTCGACGAAGGTCACGCGGTAGCGTCCGCTCCCCGCGTCGAGCACCGGACGGTACGCCTCGGGAAGCACCGCGGCCTCGGCGATCGCGTCGACGGCGCCGGGCGTCATCTCGCCGCTGACCGGTCGATCGAGGCAGGCCTGGAGGTTGCCCGTCAGCGGGACGACCACGCCGTCCGCTTGGTTGATGTACGCGCGCGCGTCGCTCGTGATCGTCAGCGCGAGAGCGAGCGCGCCGAGCAGCGCGAGGCCACGAAAGAAGAAAGCGCGGTGCAGCATCTCTCCGATGCTACACCGCGCTGTTTCGCTTGCGAATGCCGCGGTTGCGGCAGAGACCGTCGACGCAGTCGCGACCGTCGGTGCAGTCGGCCTGCACGCGGCACTCGGGCGACTGCTCGCGCTCGGCGAAGCAGTAGTACGCGCCGGCCTCGGGGCGGCACAGCGGGAGCTGCGCGTCGAAGGTCAGGCACTCCGCGTCGGTCATCGACTCGCAGGGCGTCCGGCACACGCCGTCGAGGCAGGTGCGGCCCGTCATGCAGTCCGAGTTCTCGTCGCAGAAGGGCTCGGGTGCCCAGTCGGGACGGCAGAGCTGATCCTCGGTCGCGCAGTAGCTGCCCGCGGCGCAGGTGCTGCCCGGCGGGAGGCAGTCGGGCAGACAGCGCTCGTCGACGCAGTGCTCGCCCAGCCCGCACGTCGAGCTGGTGTCGCACTCGCTCGCCGGACGGCAGAAGCTGTCCTGGCAGGTGTCACCCGCCGAGCATTCGCTGTCGTCGGTGCAGAGCGCGGTGCACTCGCTGTTGACGCAGAGGTTGCCCGGAGGACAGTCGCGATCGAGCGCGCAGGCCTCGTCGCGGGCGCGGCAGTAGCCCTCGATGCAGAGCTCGGTGCCCGTGCAGTCCGTGTGGGCGCGGCAGGCGTCGGGGTTCCGGGGCACGCAGGTCCCGCGGAAGTCACACCAGAGCCCGGTCGCGCACTCGGTGTCGACGCTGCACGTCCCCGAGGGCGTGCACGTGCCGTCTTCACACCAGCTGCCGACCGCGCAGTCGCCGTCGAGGCGGCACATCGTGGTGCCAGGCACGCAGGTGCCGGCCGAGCAGACCTCGCCGGTGCCGCACTCGCGGCTGTCGGTGCACTCCGAGGTCGGCACGCACAGCCCGTCGATGCTGCAGATCTCGCCTGACGGACAGTCCCGGTCGCGAGCGCACTCGGGATCCGGGGTGTGCCCGCCGCCGCCCGTGTAGATCGGGCAACCCGGCAGGAAAGCGATCATCGGAAGAGCGAGGAGCACTCCACGCGGGATTCTCATCGGGCAGACTCCTTGGCCGAGATACGAGGCGGCCGGATTCGAACCTGAGTTTGCGATGATCATGCCACGGTGTAGGCGCGCCGGAAGCGGCGGATCATCGGGGTTTTCGACGAGCCCCGAGCGCGGCGGCGTAAACGTCGGTTCACGGACCGCAGCGCGCGCCGTGAAGGAGCGTTTTCGATCCGCTCCTCAGGGCGCGTCCTCGGTCGCCGAGGCTTCGGTCTCGGCGCGCGACGGATCGTCGGGCGCATCGGGAGGATCTCCCGGTCGCTCGGCGAAGTGTGGGAGCGGGTCGCGCGCCCGGCCGCCGGCACGCCACTCGAAGTGGAGGTGCGGACCGTGCGCGAGCCCGGTCGCGCCCACCGCGGCGATGATCTGTCCGCGGCGCACCGTCTCTCCGGCGGCGACGAACGTCGCGCTGCAGTGCGCGTAGAGCGTCACGCTGCCGTCGCGATGCACAAGGACCACGGCGTTGCCGTAGCCGCGCATGCCGTTGTCGCTGTAGGCGACGAGCCCGTCGTTCGCCGCGAGGATCGGCGTGCCGGGGTCGGCGCCGATGTCGACGCCTTCGTGCACGTGGCTGCGGCGCAGGCGGCGCAGCCGACCCGACTTCGTGCGCGCGAGCCGGCGATGCCGGCCGAAGCCGCGCCAGAGC
>JALYRN010000909.1 GCA_030855295.1 Myxococcota bacterium
GCGATCCCGGTGCGAGCGCGGTGGCTCTTCACGTCGCTGCCGACGGCGCTCGGTGAGCTGGAGGCACATGCGATCGAGGCGCAGCTCGGCATCGTGATCGCAGGGCGCGTCGACGCGCTCCGGCTGGGCGGGGGCGCTGCCGTCCTCGGCGGTTGGATGCGCGCCGCCGGTCGGGCGGGGGCAGCGTCCGTCGTCGCGGCGCAGCGCGAGCACGGCACGCTCTCGGTCGCGCTCTTCGCCGAGATCCGGGTCGAGGTGTCCGAGGCGCTTTCGGTGTTCGCGGAGCTGGGACCCGAGATCGCGATCGTCGCGCCGCGCTTCACCGTCGACGGGCGGACGGTGCTCGGCCGCGACCTCGCGCTGACCGCGCACGTGGGCGCGGCGCTGCGCTTCGAGCTCGGCGGCGGCGAACCGTAGACGGCTCGTGCTCCGACCGCGCGACGCCGCTCAGATCGCCGAGGTCGCGCGTCGGCGTCCGAGCGGGGGCGCCGACGGAGGGACCGCAGCCACCCATGGCGCCGCGGCGAAGCGCTCGACGAGCACGTCGACCATCGCGCGCACCGCGGCCGAGACGTTGCGCGCGCTCGGATAGACGACGAGGGGCAGCAGCGGGCGAGGCGCGAACGGCTTCAGCACCTCGACGAGCGTGCGCGCCGCGACCGCGGGCCGCGACTCGATGCTCGGGAGCCTCGCGATCCCGAGCCCCGCGATCGCGAGGTCCGTCAGGACCGCGTAGCTGTTGACCGCGATCGACGGCTGCACGGTCACCGTCTTGGTGGCGCGACCCTCGAGGAAGCTCCACGCGCTCCCGGTGCGCGAGCTCGTCATCACGAGGCACCGATGCGCGGCCAGGTCGCGCGGGGTCTTCGGGCGGCCGGCGCGCCGCAGGTACGCCGCGCTCGCGAAGAGACGCATCGACTGCGGCTCCCCGAGCCGCCGGGCGATCAGCCGCGAGTCGGCGAGCGGGCCGATGCGGATCGCGAGGTCGTAGCCCTCCTCGATCAAGCTCACCTGCCGATCGACGAGGTCGATCTCGACCTGCACGTCGGGGTGGCGCGAGCCGTACGCCGAGAGCACGTCGCCGAGCACCCGCTGCCCGAGCTCGACCGGCGCCGTCATGCGCAGGCGCCCGCTCGGATGCGCCTGCAGCGTCCCGACCAGCGCCTCGGCGTCGTGCAGCGCCGCGATCGCGGGCGCGACCTCGCGCTGGAAGCTCGCTCCGATGTCGGTGAGCTTCACGGTGCGGGTCGTGCGCGCGAGGAGCTGCACGCCGAGGTGCTCCTCGAGCACCGCGATGCGCTGGCTGAGGGTCGACTTCGACAGCCCGAGCGCGCGCGCCGCGCCGCGGAAGGTCCCGTGCTCCACGACCGCGAGGAACGCGACGACGGTGTTCGGGTCCGCATGATGCATTGTCCGCACTGCCGGACAGTAGGTCCGGATCCGCGTGATTGTCCATCGCCGGTCCGAACGCCAGGCTCCTCTCCACCCGCACTCGCACCCGCACTCGCAAAGGAGCCCACGATGGACCTCTTCTCGCCGTTCCGTCTGGGAGCGCTCGAGCTCCCGAACCGCGTCGTCATGGCCCCGATGACGCGCAGCCGCGCGCTCGGCGGCGTCCCGAACGAGCTGATGCGCGACTACTACGCGCAGCGCGCGTCGGCGGGCCTGATCATCACCGAGGGCACCGCGCCCTCGCCCGACGGGCTCGGCTACGCGCGCATCCCCGGGCTCTTCTCGAGCGAGCAGATCCGGGGCTGGCGCGGCGTCACGGGCGCCGTGCACGCGGCGGGCGGGCGCATCGTCGCGCAGCTCATGGCGACCGGCCGCATCGCGCACCCGCACAACCAGCCGCCGGGCGCGCGCGTCGTCGCGCCGAGCGCGGTTCGCGCCGCCGGCACGATGTACACGGACGCGGCGGGGCCTCAGCCCTTCCCTCCGCCCGAGGCGATGAGCGCGGGCGACGTGCGACAGGCGCGCGAGGACATCGTGCGCGCCGCCGAGAACGCGATCGAGGCGGGCTTCGACGGTGTCGAGCTGCACGGCGCGAACGGCTACCTGCTCGAGCAGTTCCTGCACCCGCACACGAACCGTCGCGCGGACGCGTACGGCGGGAGCGTCGAGGCGCGCGCGCGCTTCGTCGTCGAGGTGGTGCACGCGAGCGTCGCGGCGATCGGCGCCGAGCGCGTGGGCATCCGGCTCTCGCCGTTCAGCACGTTCAACGACTTGCCGGCGCACGACGAGGTCGAGGCCCAGTACACGACGCTCGCGGGCTCGCTCCGCGGCATCCTCTACGTGCACCTGATCGCGAGCCAGCACGACGGGTTCGCGAGCACGGCGAGCGCGATCCGCCGCGCGTTCGGAGGGCCGACGATCCTGAACGGAGGCATCGACGCGGCGCGCGCGCAGGCCGAGCTCGACGCGGGTCGCGCCGAGCTGATCGCGTTCGGACGCCCCTTCATCGCGAACCCGGATCTCGTCGCGCGGATGGAGCAGGAGCTCGCGCTCGCGACGGCCGAGCCTTCCACCTTCTACACCGCGGGGCCGCAGGGCTACGTCGACTACCCGCCGCACGGCGCCTGATCGTCGAACGGTGGCCGCCGAGGGCGCGTCGCTGGCGCCAACGCGTGAGGTGCTCGCGCACGATAGGATCCGACGATGGACGACGAGCGGTTGGAGCAGGTGCGCAGAATCATCGAGTCGCTTCCAGAGACCTCGGAGAAGCTCTCGCATGGCGCGCCGACGTGGTGGGGCGGCAAGAAGACGTTCGCGACCTATCACTCCGGGCACTACGACGAAGGGCGGCGCGCGCTCTGGATCAAGGCGAGCGACGGCGCGCAGGAGACGCTGATCGAGTCCGACCCCGATCGCTTCTATCGCCCGAAGTACCTCGGGCCGAGCGGCTGGGTCGGCATGCGGCTCGAGGGAGAGGTCGACTGGGAGCAGGTCCGCTTCCTGCTCGTCGAGGGCTGGCGTCTCGTCGCACCGAAGCGCGCCATCGCGCAGCTCGACGCGTCGCGATGAACGGGGCGGCTGCTCAGAACGTGCCGGAGAGCGCGACGCTGCCGGGGCCGATCGAGGCGCGCACCTCGGGCGCGTCGCCGCCGCCGCCGCCGGTGAGGCTCACGATCCCCCAGACCAGCCCGATGGCGGCCGCGAGACCGCCGGCGACGAACAGCACGTCGGCGCTGATCGCGAGCGCCTCCGCGCGAGAGTGCAGATCGATCGCGACGACCTGCACCGGCTCGGCGCGCGCCGCGCTCTCGTCGGCCGTGCTCGCCACGCCGAGGCCGATGCCGACGCCGAGCACCGCCGCGCCCGCGCCC
>JALYRN010000141.1 GCA_030855295.1 Myxococcota bacterium
ACGCATCGGCGCCGATCGCGACGCGGCACGGCGCCACGCTGTCGCAGATCGCGCTCGCGTGGGTGCTCGCGCGCAGCGGCGTCACGGCCGTGATCGCGGGCGCGAGCAGCGAGGCCCAGGCGCGTCAGAACGCGGACGCGGCCCGGATCATCCTCGAGCGTGCCGAGATCGCGCTGCTCGACTCGACGTTCCGGAAAGTGCGCGTCGACCGCGAGTGGCCGCGCCGATCACGTCTCGTGAGCCGCGTCCGCCGGGTGATGCGACGCGCGCTCGGATGAGTCCACAGGAGCGCTCGCCCCGGAGGGCGCGTACGGGAGCGCGCCCGGCGCGCGGACGGAAGCGCCCGGAGCGGGCGAGCCGCTCTTCGACATCACCAGTCCGCGGGCCTTCGCCCGACGCCGTAGCGCTCGAGCCCGGTGCGAGACCAGTTCACCGTCGGGTGGAACGGCCGGCTGGCCGTCATCGTGCGGGTGGGGGGCGGCTCGCGCCACCGCTGCGCCGGGACGAAATCGCGCACGCGGATGTGCGCCATCACGTCCTCCACGCCGAGCACCGCCGCGGCGAGGTCTTCGGCGTGGTAGCGCTGCTCGCGCGCGTCGACCTCGCCCTCGAGCGTGACGATTCGGTCCTCGACGCGCACCGAGATCTCCGACGCGTCGATCCACGGATCGCGCGTCAGCGCCTCGCACACCTCCTGGGCGATCCGATCGTCGGACCTCCGCCAGTTCCGCGGCCCGCGACCGCGCGTCTCGGTTCGTGCCTCGTGCATCTCGACCTCCTCTTCCCGTCTTTCGGAGCAATGGAGAGGCCAATCGCCCGAGGCATCGCGCCCCATGCGCGGTCGCGAGAGCGTCAGAACGGGAAGAGCAGCGGGATCAGCAGCACCGCGATCGCGAAGCAGACCAGATCGAGCCCGATCCCCATGCGCAGGAAGTCGGCGAACCGATAGCCGCCCGCGCCGTAGACCATCAGGTGCGTCTGGTATCCGGTCGGCGTCGCGAAGCCGCACGAGCCGGCCACGCAGATCGCGATCGCGAACGGGAACGCGCTGACCTCGAGCTGCGTCGCGGTCGCGATCGCGAGCGGGAACGCGAGCGCAGCCGCGGCGTTGTTCGTCAGCAGCTCGGTCAGCAGGAGCGTCGTCAGGTACACCGCGGCGAGCGCGAACGTCGGACCGAACGGCTGCGCGAACGAGACGACCCCGCCCGCGAGCACCGCCGCTGCGCCGGTCGACTCCACGCTCTTGGCGACCACGAGCGCGCCGGCGATCGAGAAGAGCACGCTCCAGTCGATCGAGCGTCGCGCCTGCTCCATCGTGCAGCAGCCGGTGAGGATCATCAGCGCGCCCGCGATCAGCGCGACCGGCAGCACGTCGAGGTGCGTCCACGGCTCGAGCGCCCCGCCGAGCACGAGCGCCGCGAGGATCGCGAGCGAGATCCACCCGCGATCGTGGCGCACCGGCGCGCGCCCCTCGAGCGCCGAGACGAGGAAGAAGTCTCCGCGATCGCGCTGCTCCTCGAGGAAGCGCGGCGGCGCCTCGACCAGCAGCGTGTCGCCGGGCTTGAGCACGATGTCGCCGACCTTGCGCTTGATCAGCTCGCCGTTGCGATGCACCGCGAGCACCGCGGCGCCGTAGCGACCGCGGAAGCGGCCGTCGCGGATGCTCTTGCCGACCATCGGCGAGGTCGCGCTGACGACCGCCTCGCAGAAGATGCGATCGGTGCGCGGCACGTCGAGCTCGAGCCCGTCGGGATCGGCGACCGGCACCAGGCCACGCACGTTCGTGAGATCGGCGACCGACTGCACGAGCCCGACGAAGACCAGCCGATCACCGCCGCGCAGCACGAACTCGGGGCCGACCGCGGGCTCGACGTCCTCGCCGCGATGCACCTCGGCGAGGTAGAGGCCCGGCAGGTGGCGCAGCGCGGCCTTCTCGATCGACAGGCCGTCGAGCGGGCTCGCCTTCTCGACCTCCATCTCGACGGTGTACTCGCGCGGGTTCGCGAGGCGCTCGGCGGCGGCGGTGCGCGACGGAAGCAGCACCCGTGACGCCAGCACCACGTAGACGATGCCCGCGATCGCGATCGGCAGGCCGATGCCGGTGATCGTGAACATGCCCATCGTCGGCATCTCGGCGTCGATCATCAGGCCCTGCACGACGATGTTCGTGCTGGTGCCGATCAGCGTGCAGACGCCGCCGAGCACGGCCGCGTACGAGAGCGGCATCAGCAGGCGCGTGACGTCGAGCCGGTGGTTGCGCGCCCAGTCCTTCACCACCGGCAGGAACGCGGCGACGACCGTCGTGTTGTTGAGGAACGCGCTGATGATGGAGACCGGCAGCATCATCCGGATCTGCGCAACCCCGGTGCTGCGCGGGCGCCCGAGGATCGGCGTGCCGATGCGCGAGCCGCCGCCCGAGTGCGCGAGCCCCGACGCCACGACGAAGAGCACCGCGACCGTCACCAGGCCCTGGTTGCCGAGCGCCGACGCGACCTCGCGTGGAGCGAGGAAGCGATCCGAGAAGAGACGCAGCCCCGAGAGCACGGTGGCCGCGCCGAGCAGGAGCGCATCCGCCGACGCGAGATTGCGGGCGAGCGCGACGATCAGCGCGGCGACGACGCCACAGGTCACCCAACCTTCCCAGCCCAATCGCGCGCTCCTCCGAGCGAGGCGCATGGTAGCCCGGCGGCACGCGCCGCGGTTCGAGAAGGTGCGCGGGATCACCACCGCGCGGCGCGGGTTCGGGGTTGGCAGGCGCGGCGATGTCCTCTAGACCGAGCGGGTGGGGAACGTGCGCGCGCAGTGGAGAACGATCGCGGCGCTCGCGCTCGGCGTCATGGGGATCGCGGCGAACGCGCACGCGCAGACCACGGCCGAGCCCCCGAGCGCGCCCGAGGAGAGCCCCGAGCGCACTGCAGCGCTCGAGGTCGAGCCGAGCGCAGGCGAGCGCCGACCGCTGCGGATCGGGGTCGCCGGCAATCCGCCGTTCGTCGTGCGCGGGCCCGATCGCGTCGAGGGGATCGCGCTCGAGGTCTGGGCCGCGATCGCCGATCGCCTCGGTGTCGACTACGAGCTCGTCCCGCTGGCGACCTCGGGCGCGGCGGTCGACGCCCTCGCGGCGGGGCAGGTCGATGCGGCGATCGGGCCGATCAGCATCACGGCCGATCGCGCGCGCCGCGTCGCGTTCACGCAGCCGTACTGGGAGGCCGACCTCGCGATCCTCGCGCCGGTCGAGGGGGTGTCGGGGTGGGATCGCTTCGCCCCGTTCGCGAGCCGCGCGTTCGTCGTCGGCGTCCTCTCGCTCGCGGCGATCCTGCTGCTCGTCGGCACCCTGCTCTGGCTCGCGGAGCGGAAGCAGAACGACACCTTCCCGATGGCGGCATCGCGCGGGATCGGCGAGGGCGTGTGGCTCGCGCTCGTGACCATGACGACCGTCGGCTACGGCGACCGGGTGCCGCTCACGCGCGCGGGGCGCGTGATCACCGGCGTGTGGATGGTCGTGGCGATGATCACCGCGTCGTCGCTGACGGCGGGGATCGCGACCGCGCTGACGCTCTCGCAGCTGGAGCACGCGCGCATCGAGACCGCTGATCAGCTGCGCGGTCTCAGCGTGGCGACGGTCGACGGCACCACCGCTGCGCGGTTCGCGCGTCGACACGGAGCGCGCGTGATCGGTCGCGCCGACGCGGCGAGCGCCGCCCGAGCAGTCGCGTCGGGAGACGCCGACGCGGCCGTGTTCGACCGGCCGATCCTGCAGTACGTCCTGCGCGAGCACCCCGAGCTCCAGCTGCGTCTGAGCGACGCGTCGTACGAGCCGCAGCGCTACGGCTTCGCGTTCCCGGTGGGCAGCGAGCTTCGGCACGAGGTCTCGATCACGCTGCTCGAGCTGATCGAGACCGGGCACACGGAGTCGATCGCGGCCTCGTGGCTGTGATCGCGGATTGCTCGTCGCGTCAGAGCGGCGGCGCGGTGCTGACCGAGAGCGTGTAGGGCGCGCCCGCGGCGGTCGACGAGTACGTGCCGATCCACACGCGGTAGGTGCCCGCCGGGTGCGCGCCGGAGATGCCGGGATCGAGCCCGCGGAAGTCGTCGTTGCACGCATACGTACCGTCGGGACGCTGCACGACCATCGTCAGATCCGAGGTCGCGTCCGCGGTGATCGTGAGCGCGGGGAAGTCGCCGCCGAGCTGCAGCAGGTGGTCGGGCTCGGTCCCGACGTACCCGCGGCACGACTCGCCGAACGAGCTCGCGGGCGTGGCGCCGCCCGCGACGCCGGCGAGCTCGTGGGGATCGGGAGAGAAGCCCGGCGCGAGCGCGATCGTGGTCGTGACGTCGGGCGCCGCCGGCGCGGTGGCAGGGGTCGGGCTCGTGGTGGCGAAGGGCGAGGGGTCGCTGGTCGGGGCCGGCGTGGATCCGCCGAAGCAGCAGCCGGACGCGGCGGTGGCGAGCAGGGCGGCGAGCGTGGTGCAGGCACTGATTCGAGCCATCTTCGAGGTCCTTTCGTGAACGTGCCGCAGCCTACGAACGCGCTCGGAGACCGTTCCGTCAAAGGACCTCAAACGCGATCAAAGCACGGGCTGGTCACAGCCGAGGGGTGCCGCGGGCACGATGGGACGTAGGTCTCGGTGGTGCGCTCTCGATCGTGGCTCGGTGCGGCGCTCGTGCTCGCGAGCGGAACGGCGGTCGTCGCGGCGGCGCAGCCGGTCGATCGGATCGCGAGCGCGCGGAGCGCGGTCGCGGAGGTGCGCACGCGGTGTGATCAGGGTGCGCCGGTGCACGCCGCGTTCGCGATGCTCTCGCCGCCGCAGCTCGACGCGCTCGCCGCCGACGGCGATCGAACGCTGCGGCTCCTGGTGCACTGGGAGCGAGAGCGGAGGGTGCTCGACGCGGGTCTCGATCCCGACGGCATCACGCGCTTCCTGCGCGCGCTCCGGAGCGAGCTGGGGCGTCCTGCGCCCGCGTGGTGGGCGACGGCGCTGCGGAGCGCGCGCGTGCACGCGGCGACGAGCACGACGAGCTACACGGCGACGCCGGCGCGCGCGTCACGCTTCACGGAGCGCATCGAGTGGGGCTCGCGGACGTTCGTCGCTCCCGCGGCGATGGCGTCGCTCGACGGAATCCCGCCGCCCCTCGATGCAACGCTCGATCACGTCGACGCGATCCGCACCGGGGCGCGCATCGTAGTCGTCCCGTTCTCGCCAGGATCAGGGGGCTTCCCGCTCGAGGTGCGGGCCTATCGCGCCGGTCCCGTCGAGCTCGCGTGGCGTTCGACGGCGTGCGCGGCCGGCCGGCAGGTGCTGGGAGGCGTGGGCGAGCTCGCGATCGAGCTCGAGATCACCGCCGAAGAAGTGCGGGTGTGGAGCGCCGAGTCGCACGGTCTCGCGATCGACGCGTTCGATCTCGCGACGGGTGCACCGCGCTGGCGCTTCTCGACCGACTTCTGGTCCGCCCGCCACGGGCCCTGATCGGAGCTGCCGCTGAGAAAGCAGGAAGGCAGGAGAGTCGGCCGATTCCCTTCCTGGCTTCCTGTCTTCCTCAGAGGAACTGGATCGAGACGGCCTCAGCTGCCGCCGTCTTTTGCCGTCGGCTCCTTGTACGTGAGCTGCGCCTTGAGGTGATCGCGGTTCATGCGTGCGATGAAGGCGACGCTGATGGTCTTGGGGCAGGCGGCCTCGCACTCGTAGTGGTTCGAGCACGCACCGAAGCCCTCGAGCTCGTGCTGCGCGACCATGTCGAGGGCGCGGCGCGAGCGCTCGGCCTGGCCCTGCGGCAAGAGGCCGAGGTGCGCGATCTTCGCGCTCGTGAACAGGCTCGCCGACGCGTTCGGGCACGCCGCGACGCACGCGCCGCAGCCGATGCACGCCGCGGCGTCCATCGCCTCCTCGGCGATCGGCTTTGCGATCGGCATCTCGTTGGCGTCGGGCGCGCTGCCCGAGCGCACCGTGATGTAGCCGCCTGCGCCGATGATCCGATCGAGCGAGCCGCGGTTCACCATCAGGTCCTGGATCACAGGGAACGACCTCGCGCGGAACGGCTCGATCCAGACCTCGGCGCCGTTCCCGAACTTGCGCATGTGGAGCTGGCAGACGGTGGTCGCCCGCTGCGGCCCGTGCGCCTGCCCGTTGATCACGAACCCGCACGTGCCGCAGATGCCCTCGCGGCAGTCGTGGTCGAACGCGATCGCGTCCTTGCCGTCGAGCACGAGGCGGTCGTTCACCACGTCGAGCATCTCGAGGAACGACGCGTGCGTGCTGATGCCCGTCGCGTACGTCGTGTAGTCCTCGAAGCGCCCGGCGTCGCTCGCGCCGCGCTGACGCCAGACGTGCAGCTTGAGATCGATGGTGTCGGACACGCTCCGCTCCTACTTGTACGAACGCTGGGTGAGCTTGACGTAGTCGAACGTCAGCGGTTCCTTGACGAGGTTCCAGCTCTTGCCGGCGCCCTGCCACTGCCACGCCGCGACGTACGCGTACTGCTCGTCGTCGCGCCTGGCCTCGCCCTCCGGCGTGACGTGCTCGTCGCGCAGGTGGCAGCCCGCGCTCTCCTCGCGGTCGAGCGCGTCGACGCACATCAGCTCGCCGAGCTCGAAGAAGTCCGCGAGCCGCGCCGCCTTCTCGAGCTCGCGGTTGAGCCCCTCGCCGCCGCCCGTGATCTTCACGTCGGAGTGGTACTCCTCGCGCAGCTTCGGGATCTCCGCGATCGCGCGCTTCAGCCCCTCGGCGTTGCGCGCCATGCCGCACTCGTCCCAGATGATCGCGCCGAGCTTGCGGTGGAACTGATCGACGGTCTGGTGCCCCTTCTGGCCGACGTCGATCAGCTTCTTGAAGCGGCCGTCGGCCTCGCGCAGCGCGTCCTTCACGGCGGCGTGGCTCTCGGTGACCTTCGACTTGCCCTTGGTGCCGAGGTAGTTCGTCACCGTGTACGGCAGCACGAAGTAGCCGTCGGCCAGGCCCTGCATCAGCGCGCTGGCGCCGAGGCGGTTGGCGCCGTGATCCGAGAAGTTCGCCTCGCCGCCGACGAAGAGCCCGTCGATCGTGCTCATCAGGTTGTAGTCCACCCAGAGCCCACCCATCGTGTAGTGGGTCGCGGGATAGATGCGCATCGGCGTGGTGTACGGATCCTCGCCCGTGATGCGCTCGTACATCTCGAAGAGGTTGCCGTACTTCTCCGCGATCAGCGCCTGGCCGTCGCGCTTGATCGCGTCGGTGAAGTCGAGGTAGACGCCGCGCGCCTTGCCGGCGATCGCGGGGCCGACGCCGAGCCCGTCGTCGCACACCTTCTTCGCGGCGCGCGAGGCGATGTCGCGCGGCACCAGGTTGCCGAACGCCGGATAGCGCTCCTCGAGGTAGTAGTAGCGGTCGGCCTCGCCGATCGTGCGCGGATCCTTCGCGACGTCGCCCGCGTTCTTCGGCACCCACACGCGGCCGTCGTTGCGGAGCGACTCGCTCATCAGCGTGAGCTTGCTCTGGTACTCGCCCGCCTGCGGGATGCACGTCGGGTGGATCTGCGTGAAGCACGGGTTCGCGAAGAGCGCGCCCTTCTTGTGCGCGCGCCAGATCGCGGTGGCGTTGCAGCCCTTCGCGTTGGTCGAGAGATAGAAGACGTTGCCGTAGCCGCCGGTCGCGAGCACGACGCAGTCCGCGAGGTGCGCCTCGAGCTTGCCCGTCACGAGATCGCGCGTGACGATGCCCGCCGCGCGATCGTCGGCGACGATCACGTCGACCATCTCGCAGCGCGGGTACATCTCGACCTTGCCGGTCGCGATCGTGCGCTCGAGCGACTGGTACGCGCCGAGCAGCAGCTGCTGCCCGGTCTGGCCGCGCGCGTAGAACGTGCGCGAGACCTGCGCGCCGCCGAACGAGCGGTTCGCGAGCATGCCGCCGTACTCGCGCGCGAACGGCACGCCGGTCGCCGCGCACTGATCGATGATGTCGACGCTGACCTGCGCGAGCCGGTAGACGTTGCTCTCGCGCGCGCGGAAGTCGCCGCCCTTCACGGTGTCGTAGAAGAGGCGGAAGATGCTGTCGCCGTCGCCCTGGTAGTTCTTCGCGGCGTTGATGCCGCCCTGCGCGGCGATCGAGTGCGCGCGTCGCGGCGAGTCCTGGTAGCAGAACGCCTTGACGTTGTAGCCGAGGTCCGCGAGCGACGCGGCAGCGGCGGCGCCCGCGAGCCCGGTGCCGACCATGATCACGGAGAACTTCCGCTTGTTGGCCGGGTTGACGAGCTTCATGTCGAAGCGGTGCTGATCCCAGCGCTTCTCGATCGGGCCCGTCGGGGCGTTCGAACGCAGCTCCATGCTTGCTCCTGAGTGGCGGAACGGAAGTCAGCGGAAGTCAGGGAACGTCGCCACCGACGACGTGCATCAGGATCGCGAGCGGGATGGTCACGTTCCCGAGCGTCACGAACGCGGCGAGCGCCATCGCCGCCCCGCGGATGCGCCGATCGAAGCGCGGAGTGCGCAGCCCGAGGCTCTGCAGGAGGCTGTGGCCGCCGTGGTAGAGGTGCAGCCCGAGCAGCAGGTTCGCGAACACGTAGAAGCCCACGAGCAGCGGGTCGCGGAAGCCCTGCACCACGTTGAGATAGACGTCGGCGGCATCCCAGCGGTAGCCCTGCACGACGTCGGCGCCGACCGTCAGGTGCGCGATGTGGAACACGATGAACGCGCCGACGATCGGGCCCGAGAGGACCATCGTCTTGCGCGCGTAGCGCATCAGCGGCCCCTGCGCGCCGACGTCGGTGACCGTGTGATAGCGGGTCGGCCGCGCGGCGTTGTTCTGCAGCGCGATCTGGATCGTCACCACGATGTGCAGGATCACCGAGACCAGCAGGACGATGCGCGCCGTCCAGAGCAGCTTCGGCATCGAGTGCAGGAGCTCGCCGTAGGCGTTCAGGTGCTCGGGGCCGAGGAAGACCTGCAGGTTCCCGATCAGGTGCGCGATCACGAACCCGAAGAGGATCGCGCCGGTCACGGCGACGATCGCCTTCTTGCCGATCGAGGTCTGGGTGAGCGTCAGCGCCTTCTGCATGATCGCGTTCCTGTGTGCTCGCCGCTCGGTGCGGGCGGCGCCACGTATACACTCGTGCCGCTGGAATTCAATGGTGATCCGCTACGTCGACCGCGGGCGGGTCGACGTAGTCGACCTCGACTCCGCGGTGCGTGCGCAGCGTGGTCCGGCCCGGAGCGCGGGCGACGATCCAGTCCGGTCCGATCGGCACCTTCCCCATGCCGCCGGGCGTGTCGACGATCAGCTTCGGGAGCGCGATCCCGCTGACGCGCCCCTGCAGGGTCTCCATCAGCGCGATGCCGGCCGAGAGCGGAGTGCGGAGGTGGGAAGTGCCGCGCACCGGATCGGCTTGGAGCAGGTAATAGGGTCGCACCCGGGCGCGGACCAGCCCGCGGAAGAGATCTTCGAGCGTGCGCGCGTCGTCGTTCACGCCCCGCAGCAGCACGGTCTGGTTCATCACCGGCAGGCCCGCGTCGACCAGCCTCGCGCACGCCTCGCGCGACTCGGGCGTGAGCTCTCGCGGCGAGTTGAAGTGCGTCATGATCCAGACCGCCGGGTGCGCGCGCAGCGCCCCGCAGAGCTCGGGCGTGATGCGCTGCGGGATCGTGACCGGCGCGCGGGTCGCGACGCGCACGATCATCACGTGCTCGATGCGCGCGAGCCGCTCGAGGATCGCCGCGATGCGGGCGTCGGACGCGATCAGGGGATCGCCGCCCGACACGATCACGTCGGAGATCTCGGGGTGCGCCTCGATCCAGGCGAACGCCGGCGCGAGGCGATCGAGGGACCGCATCCCGCCGTCCTGCCCGACCATCCGCGAGCGCGTGCAGAAGCGGCAGTAGACCGAGCAGCGATCGGTCGCGATCAAGAGGACGCGATCGGGATAGCGTCGCACGAGGTGGGGCGCGACCTCGTGGCTCTCCTCGCCCAGCGGATCGCGCAGATCCCCTTCGACCTCGCGGGACTCCTCGATCCGCGGCACGCACTGCACCCGGATCGGACAGCTCGGATCGTGCCGATCGCAGAGCCCCAGGTAGTAGGGCGTGATCGACATCGGGAAGCCGCCCTCGAGCGCGCGCCGCGCGCCCTCGCGCTCCTCGGCCGTCAGCTCGAGCGCCGCCTCCAGCGCGGGAAGGCTCGTGATCGCATCGCGGAGCTGACGCCGCCACTCGGCGCCCCCATCGAAGGAGCCCTCGGACAGCACGGGAAGCGACATCGCGCGCGAGCATAGCGCACCCCCGGGGGACAGGATCCTGGGTGCTAACCTCGCGGAACCTAACGGAGTTTTGGTGATACCCGTGCGATCTGTCGTTTTCGCGAGGAAAACGCGGCTCCGCGCCGCGCGCGATCCGGCCGCGATCTGAAGCGATCCGGCCGCGCCCACGTCGACACGCGTGCACCCGGCCGGCGAACCAGTGATGATGGGCGCGCCGGGACAATTTTGGAGGGCTCGTGAACGGATTCACTCGTACGTTGATCGTCGTGGTCGCGCTCGGCGCCGCAGGTTGCGGTGGCGCCCGCGTGCGCGGCAGGGCCACGATCGTCGCCCCACGGCCGCCGACCGCGCGCCTCGAGGTGAGGACGGCGCCGCCGCCCCGCCCGGCCCACGTCGTCGTCACGGCGCCGGCGCAGCCGCCGATGCAGGGCGCCATCTGGGTCGAGGGCCACCAGGAGTGGGACGGCCGCGGCTACGTGTGGATCGATGGCTACTGGCTCGAGCCGCAGCCCGACTGCCGGTTCACGCAGCCGAGCTGGGAGCGCCGCGGCGGCAGCTGGGTGTACGACCCCGGCGGGTGCCGCGGACGCGATGGCGTGGTCGTGGTGCCGCCCCGTCCGGGTG
>JALYRN010000910.1 GCA_030855295.1 Myxococcota bacterium
GGTCTGCGGCTCGGGGAGCGACACGACTGTGCGGGGCGGCTCGCGGTCGGGGCGAACCGCCGCAGGGCGCGGCGGCTCGGGCGTCACCGGCTCGGGCTCGGCGATCGGCTCGGGCTCGGCTCGGGCTCGGCGATCGGCTCGGGAATCGGCTCCGGCGCGATCTCCGGTGGCGGCTCGTCGGGCTCCGCGATCTCGATCGTGATCTCGGCCTCGAGGGCGCGCTCGTCACGCGGGAGCACCGACGGCGCGAGCACGAGCAGCACCGCGATCAGCGCGTGCGCGGTGATCGAGAGCCCCACCGCGATCGAGATCCGCTTCGACTCGCCGTCCTTCACACGTGCTTCCAGCCGACTGTGCTCCCGGGCCCCCGCGACCCGCGGGCTTGCGCCGCGGGCATCGCACACGCAAGGCGACCCGCCTCCAGGGACGCCGCGCGCGCTCCCGAGCTTTGCACGTCTCGTTCCGCCGGCCTAAATGACGGTCGCAATTCGGGGACGGAAATGCTCCGAGCGTTTCCGTGATCGGTCCTCTAGGCTCCGCCCCCTCCCGCCTCATCTTCCTGGAGCAGCGATGGCGCTCAAGTTCCCTTCGGCCGAGTGGACGGCCGCCTTCAAGGATGCCGTGAACGCCAACGCCGCCTATCGCGAGGCCGGCAAGGGCTGGGTCCACGGCAAGGTCGCGTACGTCGTCAAGGCGGACGCTCGGCTCGGCACCGATCGCGACATGGCGATGGTGCTCGACCTTCACCAGGGCGCGTGCCGCGGCGCCGAGTACGTCGACGCCGAGACCGCCCAGTCCGCCGACTTCGTGATCGCCGCCGAGTACCCGAAGTGGCGCGAGGTCATGAGCGGCGAGGTCGATCCGACCAAGGCGATGATGCAGAACAAGCTGAAGCTCCAGAAGGGGCACCTCGGCACCATCGTGAAGTTCGTCGTCGCCTCGAAGGAGCTCGTGAAGAGCGCGACCGCGATCGACACCGAGTACCCCGCGGACTGACCCAGCAGGAGTGCTCGCCCCGGAGGGCGCGCACGGGAGCGTGCGCAGCGCGCGGACGGAGAAGGATCGAAGCAGGATGGCCATCGAGCTCGCCCCAGGCGCCGACGAGAACGGCCTCGCAACCATGCTCGCGACGCTGATGGCGGAGAACCTCGCGTCGCACCCGGAGCGCGTGCGCACCCTCGGTCGCCTCGCCGGGCGGGTCGCGATCGTCGCCGAGGACGCCGACGTCGCGCTGACGCTCGAGTTCCGGCGGGGCCGCGTGGTGCTGCACGATGGGATCGTCGGCATCCCCGATCTGACGATCCGCGGAGGCGCCGAGCAGATCGGCGACATGTCGCGGATGGAGAGCGTCGGCCCGCTGCCCGATCCGCGCGGCGAGGTGAACCGCGCGATGTGGCGCGCGCTGCGCGACGGGCGCCTTCGCATCTTCGGCCTGCCTCGCGCGCTGCCGCTGCTCGTCGGCATGGGCGACGTGCTCGCGGTCCACTGATCGCGCGCCCTTTCCGGTAGTCTAGGAGACGTGGCGGCGACCGACGGACATGGCCCGGGAGCGGACCTGATCGGTCGCTCGCTCAGCGGCTACATGGTCGCGTCACGCCTCGGATCGGGCGCGACCGGCGTGGTCTTCCGCGCGACGCACCCCGATCAGGATCGCCCGGTCGCGCTGAAGGTGCTGCACGACAACCTCGGCAGCATCAGCTCGCTCAAGCGCCGGTTCGAGCGCGAGGCGCGCGTGCTCGCGAAGCTCGATCATCCGAACGTCGTCTACATCACGGACTTCGGCGTGGTGGAGGGCCACACGTACATCGCGATGGAGCTGCTCGAGGGGCAGACGCTGGAGCAGCTCCTCGAGGAGGCGCCGATCGCCCCCGAACGCGCGCTGTCGATCACCAAGCAGATCCTCGCGGGCCTCGCGTTCGCGCACGGACGTCAGGTGGTGCATCGCGATCTGAAGCCGGCGAACGTCTTTCTCTGCAAGACCGAGGACGGCGCGGATCGCGTGAAGCTGCTCGACTTCGGCCTCGCGAAGATGCTGTCGGTCGACGACCTCAGCCAGGACGGCACCCTGACGCGCAAGGGGCGCATCGTCGGGACGCCCGCGTACATGGCGCCCGAGCAGATCACGGGCGTGTCGCTCGACGTGCGCGCCGACGTCTACGCGCTCGGCATCCTGCTCTACGAACTGCTCGCGGATCGCCGTCCGTTCCTCAGCGAGCGCCGCAGCGAGCTGCTGCGCGCCCACTTGCTCGAGCCGGTGCCGCCACTCTCGGAGGCGCGCAAGTCGCTGGTCGTGCATCCCGACCTCGAGCGCATGGTGCAGAAGGCGCTCGCGAAGGATCCCGCCCATCGCTACGCCGACGCGAGCGAGATGGCGCTCGCGCTCGAGGCGCTGCCGCCGGGCGCCGCGCGCGTCGAGAAGGCGCAGCACGCGCCCGTCGGGCGCACGCGCACCGGCGCGACGAGCGAGCTGATCAGCGCGCACGAGCGACGCGCCGCCAGCGAGGCCGCCGGTCTGCCGCTCGAGGATCCCAGCATCCATGCGAAGACGCAGACCGCGAGCGCGCCCAGCGGGATGATCGCGGCGCCGGCGCTGGCATCACCACCGCGCCGATCGCCGGGCGCCGAGCCCGAGTACGAGACCACGCATCAGACCGCCGCGGAGATCCGGCGAGAGCTCTCGAGCCGCCCTCCGTCGCTCGCCGCGCCGAGACCGAGATCGGCGAGCGGCCCGTCGACGGCGATGCTCTACGCGACGGCGCTCGCTCTCTTCGCGCTCGCCGCGGTGCTCTGGCTGGCGCTCGGCCGCGCCTGACGCCCACGATCGCGCCGTCAGTGGCAGCGGAGATCGAAGCCGCAGGTGCGCATGCCGCCGCATGCGCCGCCGCTGCAGCACCACTCGCCGTCACCGCCGCAGCTTTCGCACGTCGTCAGCGTGCAGACCGTTCCCGAGTCGCACGCGCGACCGGCGCAGCACGGCTCGCCATCACCGCCGCAGGTCTCGCAGTTCCCCCCGAAGTCGCAGACGTGACCGGTCGCGCAGATCCCCGAGTCGCAGCAGCGCTCGCCATCGCCGCCGCAGCTCGATACGCAGGTCCCCGCGTTGCAGCCGAGCGAGCCGTCGCAACCGTTGCCCGCGCAGCACGGCGCGCCGTCGCGCCCGCACGTGACGCAGCGCGCGCTCGAGTCGCAGCCCAGGCCCGACCCACAGGGCGTCGGCGACGCACAGCACAGCTGCGTCTCGGCGCCGCAGGGCGCGCACGTGCCGCCTCCGCATGCGAGCCCCGCGTCACAGCTCGTTCCGCCGCAGCACGGCTC
>JALYRN010000911.1 GCA_030855295.1 Myxococcota bacterium
GTCGTCGAGGAGCGCCGCGACGGCCGCACGCACGTCGCGGTGCCGCTCGTCCACGGCGACGACGTGATCGGCGTCGCCGAGCTCGTGTCGTTAGGAGATCAGACGCTCATCCCCGAAGAGCGGCTCCTGTTCCGCGCGATCGCGAACCGCGCGGTCGCGCTCCTCGCGCACGGTACGCTGACCGCGCGCGAGCAGAGCACGGCGTCGGAGCTCGCCGAGGCCGCCGCGACCCTCGAGGCCGTCTTCCAGCACGCCCCCGTCGGGCTCTCGCTGTTCGACCTCGAGCTCCGCTACACGCGCGTGAACCGCGTGCTCACCGAGCTGAGCGGGCGCTCGGCGTCGGAGCACCTCGGCCGGCGGCGCGCCGAGGTCATCCCGGACATCGCCGCGCAGACGGACGCCGATCTGCAGCGCGTGCTCGAGACCGGCGAGGCGATCATCGATCGTGAGCTCGCCGCGGAGACGCCCGCGCGACCCGGCGAGAAGCGCGACTGGGCGCTGAGCGCGTTCCCGGTCAGGGTCGACGGGCGCACGACCGGCGTCGGAGTCGTCGTTCGGGAGACGACCGAGCAGAAGCGCGCCGAGCGCGCGCTCGCGGCACGGGCGCGCCAGCAGTCGGAGCTCGCCGCGCTCGGGCTGCGCGCGCTGCGCGGTGGCGATCTCCAGGCGCTCTTCGACGACGTGGTCCACACCGTGAGCCGCACGCTCGGCCTGGAGTTCGCCAAGGTCCTCGAGCTGCGCCCCGGCGGCGACGAGCTCGTCCTGCGCGCCGGCATCGGCTGGCGCGAGGGGCTGGTGGGCCACGCCACGGTGCCGGTGGCCACGGGATCGCAGGCGGGCTTCACCATGCTCTCCCGGCAGCCGGTCATCGTCCGGGATCTGCGGCGCGAGACGCGCTTCGAAGGGCCTGCGCTGCTCCTCGATCACGGTGTCGTCAGCGGCATCAGCGTGGTGATCGAGGCGCCCGACGCGAACGGCGCGCCGTTCGGCGTGATCGGCGCGCACACCGCGACCGAGCGCGAGCTGACCGAGGACGACGCGGCGTTCGTGCAGTCGGTCGCCAACATCGCGGGAGCCGCGGTGATGCGCGTGCGCTCCGAGCAGCAGGTCGCGCTGGAGCGACGCTGGGGCGAGACCCACCGACTGCTGGCCGACGTCAGCCGCGTGCTCGCGCCGTCGCTCGAGGCCGAGGCGCGGCTGCGCGATGTCGTCTCGACGGTCGTGCCGCGGCTCGCGGAGCGCGGCATGGCCGTGCTGCGCCGACCGGACGGCTCGCTCGCATGCTCGGCGCTCGAGACCACCGCCGGGTCGGAAGCGGACGACGCCGGCGCGTGTGCGCGCTCCGCGACCGAGCTCCCGACGACCGAGCAGCTCGGGCGCTTGGTCGCCGACTACGCGCCGGCGATCGTCGGCGCGGAGGATGACCGCGCGGTGCTGCTCGCGGCCCTGTTCGGAACCTCGCCCGGGCCGACGCTCGTTGCGCCGGTGCGGGTCGGCGACGCGATCGTCGGCGCGATCGCGCTGAGCTCGATGCGCGCGCCGCTCGACGCCGTCGCGATCTCGATCGTCGACGAGATCTGCAGGCGCTGGGCGCTCGCCATCCAGAACGCCGAGCTCTACCGGCGGGCACAGGAGGCGGTGCGCGCCCGCGAGGAGATCCTCGCGATCGTCTCGCACGACCTCCGGAGCCCACTGCAGGCGATCCAGCTCGCGTCGTCGTCGATGCGAGCACCGCCGACGCCGGCTGCGGATCGCGCGGCGTCGAACAAGACGCTCGACGTGGTCGATCGCGCGGTGCTCCGGATGCGCCGCCTCATCGACGACCTGCTCGACTTCGCGAGCATCCGCTCGGGGCGGCTCTCGCTCGCGCGCCGACCGCGCGATCCACACGTGATCGTGGCGGAGGCGATCGAGACGTTCCGGTTCCAGGCGGAGGAGCGCTCGCTCCACCTCGTGGCCGAGATCGACGAGCCGCTGCGCGACGTGCTCGTGGACGGCGAGCGCATCCTCCAGTGCATCTCGAACCTGCTGTCGAACGCGATGCGGGTGACGCCACCCCGAGGAACAATCACCGTCCGGACGGAGCCGCGCGGCGACGAGGTCCTCTTCGTGGTCCGCGACACCGGTCCGGGGATCGCGCCCGCCGAGCTCGAGCGCATCTTCGAGCGCTACGTGCGCGGCGCGAGGGGCACGTACCAGGGTTCGGGGCTGGGGCTCGCGATCTGTCGCGGCATCGTCGAGGCCCACGGAGGCCGGATCTGGGCCGAGAGCGTCGAGGGCGAGGGCGCGCAGCTCTCCTTCGTCGTGCCTATCGATCGATAGGTCGGTCGATCGTGAGCACCTCGAACGCAGGCGTGAGGAGGCCTCAGGCGCGCGGAGGAGCGGTGTTGCCGGCGCTCTTCTCGGCGGGCGCGCCGCAGTGCGGGCAGCTGAGCAGCTCCATCGCGAACGGGCCCTGGCAGTAGCTGCAGAAGATGCGGCCCGCGATGCTCGCCGGATCGATCAGCTTCATGTCCGGGTAGTTCTGCTCGAGCTCGGCGGTGCTCATGCGATCGTTCTCGGCGGCCGGCGACCACACGACCTCGAGCGCGACGAGCTGCTCCGGCGTCAGCCCCGAGCGCGCATCGAGCGCCGCGCGGATCTGGCCGGCGTCCGCCTGCGCCGACATCGGCAGCGAGCGACGCGCCGCGACGATCAGGTGGACCACGACCGTGCCCTGGCCCTCGTTCGCGTGCGCACGCATCTCGGGCGCGTCCTGCGTCTGCACCGAGCCGTCGCCCGCGCGCACGACCTCGTGGCGGAACGAGGCGCGCATGTCCATCGCGACCTGCTGGAAGCGCTGCTGCGCCTGCTGTGGCGCGAACGATCCGAGGTTCTTCCCGCTGACGTAGAGCCAGCCCATCTCGGCGCGGCGCAGCGCGAGCACGGTCTCGCGGAGCAGGTGCGCGAGCCCCTGCGGAGTGCTGGTGTCGCCGGTCTCGGCGAGCCTCTTCAGCGTGTCCTGCACCTGCGCTCGAGAGCGCCAGTCGATGCCGAGGCTGAGGCGATGCAGGTACATCGCGTTCGGCCCGGCGTAGGTGCCCATCGGCGGGTCCGACGGCGCCGCCATCGCGCCTCCGCCCTGCGGGTGCTGTCCGGTCGGGAGCTTCATCCGCGCGCCGCGGACGATCATCACGACCACGACGAGGCCGAGCAGCGCCGTGAGCGCGACCACGCCCAGGATGCCGACCGTGCCGAGGCGCTCGCGCGGACCCGGCGCAGCCGCCGGGCCACCGCTGGGCCGGTACTGATCGCTCGCGCCGGCGCCGCCGTAGG